>JAYUUE010000377.1:0-7754 GCA_043754785.1 Polymorphobacter sp.
CTGCCGGCAAGCGTGAAAATCGTCTGGCTGATGCCACCCGATGCGCCATAACCGACCAAGCGTAACGAATAGGTGCCGCCGCCACTCGGTGCTGCTGGCCCGTAAACACCATTGGCGATGATATCGACATTGTTGACGGGAACCGTCCAGCCAAAATCACCGGGAATCAGGTGGTCGGCGTTGTTGCCGATGTTGTAATAGTTTCCAGTGCCGCCAAATCCGGGATTTTCAAAGCCCTCGTTGGCAAACAGGTTTACGGCGTTGGCCGGCGCCGCTGCGGCGAGCGCGGCAAATGAAAGGACCGCAGCCAGTAGGATTTTCGTCAACGCATGGCACCAGCCGTTAAATATTGCCTCTAAACCGGCAGATGCAATTTTCGTGCCACTATCGTAACGGTCAGGAAGTCAACGCCTTGGCCATTCGGTCATTTCAAAAGTGTAAAATCTACCGACACCTAGGCCCCAGTCATGGGGGTCGTCGGGGGCTGTCCGAGTGGAGATAGTCTCAGCCGCGGCGCAGGGCTTCGACCAGGGCGCGGTCGTTCGGCGCGATGAGCCCGATGAGCACCGACCAGAAGCCGGTGACGGCGCTTTGCCCGGCTTCGCCATAGGCACCGGCCATGCCCGCTTCGAGTTCGGCGAACAGCGATGCTTCGAGCGCGGCGCCGGCGGCGGTGAGGCGGAGCAGGCGCTGGCGGCGGTCGGACGTGCCGATGGTCTGTTCGACGAGGCCCTTCGCCTGGAGTTCATTCAGGACGCGGCCGAGCGATTGCTTGGTGATCGCCAACAGGCGCAGCAGATCACCCACCGCAAGGCCGGGGCTGCGCGCGATGAAATAAAGTGCGCGGTGGTGGGCGCGGCCAAAGCCTTCACGGGCGAGGATGGTGTCGGCACCGCGCACCATGGCCTGATAGCCGAAATACAAAAGCTCGATACCGCGGCGGATTTCGTCTTCGCGCAGATACAATGGAGATGCAGGGGCCAGATTGGCCATGGACTGGCGATTTGAGCCAGAAGGATGTGGGCCATAGAGATATGGGACAGTCATGTTGACATATCTTGCACGGATGCCTAGCGATTGGCAAGAAGCTGGCGGGCGCGCCGCAGCGACAGACATAAAATTGCGGGAAGGACGGACGATGGACCCGACATTCGACGATCGCGATGGCTTTATCTGGTTCGATGGCGCGTTGCGGCCGTGGCGCGAGGCCAATGTCCATGTTCTGACCCACGCCATGCATTATGCCAGCGCGGTGTTCGAGGGCGTGCGCTGTTATGGCGGCAATGTCTTTGCGCTGTCCGAGCATAGCCAGCGGCTGATTGAATCAGCGATGATTCTGGGCTTCAGCATCCCGTGGACGCGCGAGGAAATCGACGCGGCAATCAACGAAACCATCGCCGCCAATGGCTTCACCAACGCCTATGTGCGGCCGATCGCCTGGCGCGGGTCGGAACAGATGGGGGTATCGGCGCAGAAGACCAAGCCGCATCTCGCCATCGCGTGCTGGGAATGGGGTGCCTATTTCGGGCCGGAAGCGCTGGCCAAGGGCTTGCGGCTCAACATTGCGCCATGGCGGCGACCGGCGCCCTATACCGCGCCGACCAAGTCCAAGGCGGCGGGGCTGTACATGATCTGCACCATCTCCAAGCACGCGGCCGAAGATGCCGGCTATAATGACGCGCTGATGCTCGATTGGCGCGGGCAGGTGGCGGAGGCGACCGGGGCGAATGTGTTCTTCATGAAAGGCGGCGTGCTCCACACGCCGACGCCAGACTGCTTTCTGGATGGCATCACCCGGCGCACGGTGATGAAGCTGGCGCGGCGGCGCAATATCGAAGTCATCGAGCGCACCATCTGGCCTGAGGAAATGGAGACGTTCGAGCAGGCATTCCTGACCGGCAGTGCGGCCGAAGTGACCCCGCTGGCCGAAATCGGGCCGTGGCGGTTTGAAGTCGGCGCGATGACGCAAATGCTGGCGAAGGATTATTCGGAGCATGTCCACGGCCAGCTGATCCTCTGAATTTGTTCGGCTGCCGACGCCCTTAGCGGCACCCGTTGTGCCGAAACCACATGCCTATTCAGGCAATTGCGCTTCCCGGTGCGGCGCATATGGTCACCCTCAGGTAACAGGGAAGTGGCATATGCTTGATGTTCGTTCGTTGATTCGCCTGGCGGCGCTGGGCACCGTCGCATTGGCTGGATTTTCTGCGTCGGGGGCCCAGGCAAGCCTGGCGGGCCCGGGCGAGTTTTGCGATCCGGAAACCAGCGAGTGCCCGCCGCCAGGGCCGCCTCCCGGCCCGCCGCCACTGCCATCGCTGCCCACCCAAAGTGTTTCGACCTATGGCACGATCTTCATCCAGCGCGGCACGGTCTAGAACGACGGGCTGCTGCAGGGCTATATGCAGAACGGCTATGTCACCTATTTCGGCCATGGCGCGCCGACGCCGATCGGTGGTGATGGCAGCGTGACGGTTTCGGGTTACAGCACCTCGCTCACCCTGGCACCGATCACGTCGCCGCTGG
The DNA here is from genome assembly GCA_043754785.1 of Polymorphobacter sp. GTDB lineage: Bacteria > Pseudomonadota > Alphaproteobacteria > Sphingomonadales > Sphingomonadaceae > Sandarakinorhabdus. The sequence goes on from JAYUUE010000377.1 coordinate 2,524, forward strand.
CATCGGCCGAGGTTACGGCGAGCGCCACCCCAGCGCAGGACCCGGTTTTTTCGAGCAGCAGCCTTGTCGCGCGCGGCAGCCTGTCGGTCGGCTATCTGGTCGTTCTGCATGCCAACAATCAGGCCGCTGCTGACACGCTGCGCAGCCTGCTGGCGACCAGTGGCGCGATCGCCTCGATTTCAGGCAATTACAGCCTTGGCGGCACCGACAGCTTCTGGTCATCGGTGAGCGCCCAGACGGGCGTCAGCCAACTCGGCGCCGGGCTTGGCGGCATTTTCCACAAGGAGTGCTCGCTGATCGGCGATAGCGGCACGCCGGGGGGTTGCGGCTCGGGCACCTACACCCTGCCGCTCAATTTCGTCTCGGGCTCGACCTATACCAATGGCTCGTCGCTGGATTTCATCAGCAGCATCGGGCTTTCGGCCAGTGCCAATGCCGGGCCGGTCAACCTGGGTTATTACATCGGCACGGCCCATGCCTTTGTCCATCCGGTGATCACCTTTGCCAATGGCATCAATCAATCACAGTTTTCACTGAGCGTCGGCAGTGCACCGAGCCCGGTTGCGGCCGCCGTGCCCGAGCCAGCCAGCTGGGCGATGCTGATCGCCGGGTTCGGCCTGACCGGTGCGGTTGCGAGGCGTCGGCGGTTGGCACGGGCCGTCGTCTACGCCTGACCAGCGGGCGCCCGCCTGCGCCGCTGATCTCATGACCCGCGCCCGCCGTTGACGATGACGGGACGCCCCCCTAAACCGCGCGAGGTGTATATCCGGGATTTTTCATGGTGACGAAGGTTCGGCGCGGCACGGCATTGCTGGTGGCGGCGTCGATGCTGGCGCAGGCAATGCCGGCCATGGTGATGGCGCAGACCATCGATCCGAGCGTGCTATCGCGGGTGCAGGGGTCGCTGGGCGGCAACAGCAGCCAGGGTGCTAGTGTGGATCGGGCGCGCGAGGCCGGCGATGCGCGCAATACGGCCGCCACGGTGCTGCCGGCGGGGCGCATCGACACCCGCGAGGAGCAGGATCTGCGCCGCGCCGAGGCGCGTGCCAACCTGACGCGATTTTACGCGCCATCGCCCATCGAGCGCGAGTTCCAGGACCGGCTGGGCGATCCTGGCCTGCGGCAGTTCGGCTATGAATTGTTCGCCAATGCAGTGGCAACCACCGGGCCTTTGACCGGCGCTGTCGGCGACGATTATGTCATCGGCGTCGGCGATGATGTCGTTGTGCAGTTGCAGGGCGCGACCAACGACAGCCAGACGTCGCGCGTTGGCCGCGATGGCCGGCTGATCGTCGGGCAATTGCCGCCGGTTGCCGCGGCCGGACGATCCATCGGTGCGGTGAAACGCGACTTGCAGTTGGCGGTGCGGCGCACGCTTTTGGGCACCGAAGTGTTCGTGTCATTGGGCTCGGTGCGGTCCGTGACGGTGTTCGTCGGCGGCGAAGTCGACCGGCCGGGTCAGTATAACATGACCTCGCTGAGCGATATCAGCGCCGCGCTGGCGCAGGCCGGCGGGGTGCGGCGATCGGGATCGCTTCGCAACGTCCGCATCGTGCGCGCCGGCAGCAGCCTCAGTGTTGATCTTTACGGGTTGCTCGGCATCGGCGCGCCGCCGTCCGTGCGGTTGCGCGATGGCGACCGGGTCATCGTGCCGGTCATCGGCGATACGGTGGCAGTGTCCGGCGCCGTGGCACGGCCGGGGATTTATGAAATCCGCCCCGGTTCGTCGCTGGCATCGGTGCTCGGCTATGCCGGCGGGGCGCTGCGGCCGCGCGGCAATGCCATCGCCGTCAGTCGCATCGGTGCCGATGGCCGCGAGCAATATCTGCGCGTGCCGACGCTTTCAACTACTGTCGTCGCTGGCGACGGCATCGCGGTGACGGGGGGCAGCGCTGGCGGCGCCGTGGGGCGCGTGTCGCTGCGCGGTTATGTGGCGAACCCCGGCGCGCGGGCGCTGGGCGCGGCGCCGACGGTGCATGACCTTTTGGGCGAGGTAGCCGATTTGCGCCCCGACACCTATTTGCCGATGGCGGTGCTGATCCGGCGCGATCCAACCACTGCGGCGCGGGTGTTCGAGCCGGTGAATCTTGTGGCCGCGCTGAACAGCCGGCCCGGCGTGGCGCTGCGCAGCGATGATCGGCTCTATGTGTTTTCACGCAGCGATATCGAGTTTTTGAATCGCACGCCTGTGCGGCGCGTTGTGCTGGGCCAGCCCAACAGCCTGCCGGAATGCGCGTCGCTGACCCGGCTGGAATTGTTGGTCGCCGAGGGGCAATCAGCGGCGCGATTCAATGTGGTGACGCGCGGCAGTTTCATCGTCGAGCGCAACGGCCGCAGCGAGCTGGCGACGGGCAACCAGTCGGATAATGCGCGCGGCGGCGACACCGGCACGCGGCAGGACGGGGACGTGACCTTGCTGCGCGGCGAAGGGCAACAGGATGTCCGGCCGGCCAACACCACTGCCGACCAGACCCGCGCCGACACCGCCGCTGCCGATGCGCAGGACCGGCGCCGCAACAACGAGCTCGCCAATAACCGCCTCGCCTATGTCCGCGGCGAAAATTTTGAATCGCGGCAACGGCTCCGCGACATCCGCGAGGACGCCAATTGCCCGATAATCTTTGAAGAAGAGCCCGACCTGCTGCCCGTGCTGATCGAAAATGCCGTCGCAGTAGGCGGCGCGGTGCGGCGGCCGGGGGCCTATCCAGTGGCCGGCGCGGCAAGTGCCACCGATATGGCCGGGGTCGCTGAAGGCTTGTTGCCCAATGCCAGCGCGCTGACCCTCGATGTCAACCGTGCGAGTGCCGGGGACGGAATGCCGTCGCGGGTGGCGGTGAACGCCGACCCTTATGCGCTGCAATCGACGAAGGTCAGCGCCGGCGATGACATCCGCTTCAACGCAGGCCAAGTGCAGTTTGAGCCAGGGGGCGTCCAGCTGACCGGTGAGGTCAACCGCCCGGGGCTATATGCGATCAGGCGCGGCGAAACGCTGTCGCAACTGATCACGCGTGCCGGCGGTCTTTCGACCCTTGCCTACCCCTATGGCACAGTTTTCACCCGCCGCTCGGTCAAGGAACTGGAACAGGAGGGCCTGCGCCGCACCAGCCGCGAGCTGACGACGGCGCTGCTCGCCGTGTCGTCGCGCAAAGAAACCACGGGCGATTCGATTATTGCCGGACAGAAGCTGATTGCCCAGCTGGCGCGTGTCGAATCGCCCGGGCGGGTGGTTGTGGAGGCCGATCCGCGCGTGCTGCAAACCCGCCCAGACCTCGATACGATTCTGGAAAGCGGCGATGCAATTGTCGTGCCAAAAAAGCCGAGCTTTGTATTGGCACTTGGCGATGTGTCGAACCCCGGAGCGTTGCAATTTACTAGCGGCAAGACGTTGGCGAGTTACCTGCGCGACACCGGCGGGCTGCAATCGACGGCTGACAAGAACCGCATCTTTATCGTGATGCCCGATGGTACGGCGACGCCGGTGAGTGTGGGCGGCTGGAGCCGGGCGGCAGGCAATGTCATTCCGCCGGGATCGACGATCATCATTCCTAAAAATATCGATCCTTTGTACAAGCTCGACCTGATCAAGGACATTTCGACGATCGTGGCGTCGTTGCTGACATCGGTCGCTACGGTGGCGATCCTGGCGACGCGATAAGGCTGCCTCCCTCCTCCTCCACGTTGGGGGAGAGGTATTTGCTTCAGGCCGTCGCCGGTGCCTGGCTCGTTTCCACCAGGCCGATCGGCGCGGCGCGCATGCCGTCGCGCTTGATGACGAGGACCAGGTGGCGGCGGTCGGGAATGGTTTCGATGCGCCACTCGATTGCCTCGAACATCGCATCTTCGAGAACCGGCTTGAGGTCGTTTTCCAGCCAGCCGGGACTGGCGAATTGCCAGGGACGGCGCGCCTTGATGACCAGCAGCGTCAGCGCGGCGGGCGACATGATGCGCCACAGTTCCCGCATGGCGGCGCGGGCGGTGGTGTTGGGCAGCGGCGTTGTCACCAGCAGGCGGTCGAACAGCGCTTCGATGAAGGGCAGGCGTTGGGGGTCGGCAACGCATTGGCCTCGCTGTGCGGCGCCGGATTCGCCGGGCGGCAGCAGCCGGGCGGTCTGGGCGAAATGGCGGGTATCGCCGGGATCGAGCCCGGCGGGGGGTTGCCCGAGGATCAGCAGCCGGTTGTGGCGGCCGCCGGCGAGCAGACGCGCCAAGGGGCCGGCGTCGTCGGGAGAGCCCATACGGGCTTTAGCGCTCGATGCACATGGCGATACCCATGCCGCCGCCGATGCACAGTGTAGCGAGGCCGCGCTTCACGTCGCGGCGGATCATTTCGTGGATCAGCGTCGTCAGCACGCGGGCGCCCGAAGCGCCGATCGGGTGGCCGATGGCGATGGCGCCGCCGTTGACGTTGACTTTCGACGGGTCGAGCCCGAGCTCCTGCCCGACAGCGAGCGCTTGGGCGGCAAAGGCTTCATTGGCTTCGATCAAGTCGAGGTCGGACACGCTCCAGCCGGCCTTTTCGAGTGCCTTGCGTGAGGCTGGTACCGGGCCGATGCCCATGACGGCAGGGTCGACACCAACCGACGCCCAGCTGGCGATGCGCGCCAGCACCGGGGCGCCGCGTCTTGCAGCAGCGGCTTCGCTCATGACGACAAGTGCCGCGGCGCCATCGTTAAGGCCGGAGGCGTTGGCGGCGGTGACGCTGCCATCCTTCTTGAAAGCGCCGCGCAGCCCGCTGATGCTGTCGAGCGTCACGCCGTCGCGGATATATTCGTCGGTATCGACGATGGTGTCGCCCTTGCGCCCCTTGATGGTCACCGGCGCGATCTGGCTCTTGAAGCGGCCCTCGGCGCGCGCCGCGCTGGCCTTGTTCTGGCTGGCGACGGCGAACTCGTCCTGGGCGGCGCGGCTGATCTGGTAACGCTCGGCGACATTTTCGGCGGTCATTCCCATATGGTAGCCGTTGAAGGCATCCCACAGGCCGTCCTTGATCATCGTGTCGACCAGTTCGATGGCGCCCATCTTGGTGCCGGCGCGCAAACCTTGCGCATGCATCGACAGGCTCATCGATTCCTGGCCACCGGCAATGATGATCTCGGCATCGCCCGACTGGATGGCCTGCGATGCGAGCGCGACCGCCCGCAGCCCCGATCCGCAGACCTGGTTGACGCCCCAGGCCGGAGCGGCCTCGGCGATGCCGGCGGCGATGCTGGCCTGGCGGGCCGGATTCTGGC
>JAYUUE010000378.1:0-7719 GCA_043754785.1 Polymorphobacter sp.
AGGCGGGCGAGGGTGGTATCGAGGCTGTCGAGCAGCGCCGGAACGACCGTGTCGCCGGGGTGCACGGCGACGCGGACGGTCGTTAGCGGGCGCAGGGCGTGGCTTGCGAGGCCGGCGAAGAACAGCGAGCTGCGGATGCGCGCCGGCGAGCGGCTGGCCCAGGTGATGACCGGCCCGCGCGCGAGGATTTTGCCGTCGGCGGGGCGCCAGACCTTCATGTGATCTTCGGCGAGCGCAAAGCCTTCGTCGCGGACGGCGGCAAGCGCGGCGGGGCTGTAGAGCCAGGCGGGGGCGATGAAGCCGGCGACGGTTTTGCCGATGGCATCCTCCACCACAGCGCGGCCCGCCCTGAGCCGGCGGGAGGCTTCGGCGTGATCAAGGCGGGAGAATTCGCCTTCGCCGGCGGTCATGTGTTTGGCTTTGAAACCGGCAGGGGCGTCGTCGCGGTGGCGCCAGCCGTGGAGGAACATTTCGACACCGGCGTCCGACCAGCCACGCAGGCGCGCCTGGAAGGCCATGTCGGCGGTAAGCGGTGATTGGTCCCAGTGATCGGGGACAACGAGCATGGCGAAGCGCGCGCTGCCGAGGTGGCGGTCGAGGCGTTCGGCGAGCGTGTCGATCTGGGCTGCGAAGCGCGGGGCGACGTCGTGGATGGAGGCGAGAAGGCGGCGGGGCATTTGCGGGGATTTGGCGTGTGTGGCGGGCGGGCGCAAGGGTGTGATGGCTTGCTGTCCCTCAAGGGGAAAGGACTATCCTAGCGCTTTAACCAGCGCCAGCACTTCGGCGGCGCGGGATTTGTGGCAGATCAACAGGTCGGGCAAAAGCGGGTCGGCGCGGTTGTAGACCAGTGGCGAACCATCGATGCGGCTGGCGTGAAGGCCGGCGGCGAGCGCGACGGCGGCGGGGGCGCAATTGTCCCACTCATATTGGCCGCCGCTGTGCAGGTAGATGTCGGCTTCGCCGCGCAGCACCGCCATCGCCTTGGCGCCGGCGCTGCCCATCGGCACGAGGGTGGCATCCAGCGCCTTGGCAACGGCCAATGCCTCGGGTGCCGGGCGGGTGCGGCTGACCAGCATCCGCAGCGGGGCATTTTCGGCGGCGAGCGGCGGCGGTGCGGCGGTGCAGAAACAGGAGGGCATCGCCGGCAGCGCGACGGCGCCTTGCACGGCAACACCGTCGACCGCCAGCCCGACATGCACCGCCCAATCGTCGCGTCGTTCGCCATATTCGCGGGTCCCGTCGAGCGGGTCGATGATCCAGATGCGGCGCGATTGCAGGCGGGCGGGGTCGGCGGCCTCCTCCTCCGACAATATGGCGTCATCGGGGCGCGCGCGGCGCAGCACGTCGAGGATCAGGCGGTTGGCGGCGCGGTCACCTTCATCCCCCAATTCTTTTGCAGTCCTCGCCTTGGCATTTGTGTCTGCATTGTCGCGCAGGCGCAGTAGCAATTGTCCGGCGGCGATGGCGAGGCGGCGGGCGAGTGCCGCATCGGTTTCGGTCATCGATTTTCCTCGGCGAGCAACCTGGCGACGATCAGGTCGGCCGCAGCGTCGGCGGTCATCGCGGTGGTGTCCACCCGAATTTCGGGATGTTCCGGAGCTTCATATGGTGAATCGATCCCGGTGAAGTTGGTCAGCGTGCCGCTGCGGGCCTTTTTATACAGGCCCTTGACGTCGCGGGCCTCGGCCTCGGCGAGCGGTGTGTCGATGTGGATTTCCCAGAATTCGCCGGGTTCCATCATCTCGCGTACCAGCTGGCGTTCGGCGCGGAACGGCGAAATGAACGCCGTGATGACGATCAGGCCGGAGTCGGTCATCAGCCGCGCGACTTCGCCGACGCGGCGGATGTTTTCGATCCGGTCGGTATCGCTGAAGCCCAGATCCTTGTTGAGGCGGTGGCGGACATTGTCGCCATCGAGCAGGAAGCTGTGGCGGCCAGCGGCGTGGAGACGTTGTTCGACGAGGTTTGCGATGGTCGATTTGCCGGCACCCGACAGCCCGGTGAGCCACAGGACCTTGGCATGCTGCTGCTTTTGCGCGGCGTGATCGGCGCGGGTGATGGCGCTCGCCTGAAGGTGAAGGTTCTGCGAGCGGCGCAGCGCGAAATGGATCATACCGGCAGCGACGGTGGCGTGGCTGGCACGGTCGATGAGGATGAAGCCGCCTAAGGTCCGGCTGTCGGCATAGGGCTCGAAGACGATGGGCCGCGCGGTGGTGAGGCCTGCGACACCGATGGCGTTGAGCTCGAGCGTTTTGGCCGCCATCCGTTCGAGCGTGTTGACATTGATGATGTATTTGGGCGGCTGAAGGGTCGCAGCGACCGTCTGCGTGCCGAGTTTGAGCAGATAGGAACGGCCGGGAAGCAGCGCGGCGGCGTCCATCCAGACGATGGTGGCTTCGAACTGGTCGGCAACCTGCGGCGGGTCCTGCGCCGCGACGATGACGTCACCGCGGGCGCAATCGATATCGTCCGCGAGGGTCAGCGTGATCGATTGGCCGGCTTCGGCGCCGGGCAGGTCGCGGCCTTCAAGATTGCTGCCGGCGCTGACGATGCGCGACACGGTGGTGGTACGCCCGGCCGGCAGGATGCGCACGGCGTCACCGGGGGCGATGGTGCCGCTGGCGATGAGGCCGGCGAAGCCGCGAAAGTCCTGATCGGGGCGGTTGACCCATTGCACCGGCAGGCGGAACGGGCGGGTGGCGGCGGCATCGGCGCCGACATTGAGGCCTTCAAGCTCGGCCAGCAGCGGCGCGCCGCTGAACCATGCCATGTTTGGCGAGGCTTCGGTGATATTGTCACCGCCGAGGCCGGAGATCGGCACGGCGATGATGGTTGCGATGCCGATCGAGGCGGCGAAGGCGGTGTAATCGGCGCGGATGGTCTCGAAGACCGTTTCATCGAAAGCAACGAGGTCCATCTTGTTGACAGCGAGCACGACGTGCCGGATGCCGAGCAGGCTGACGAGGAAGCTGTGGCGGCGGGTCTGGGTGAGCACTCCCTTGCGCGCATCGACGAGGACGATGGCGGCGTCGGCAGTCGAGGCGCCGGTCACCATGTTGCGGGTATATTGTTCATGCCCCGGACAATCGGCGATGATGAACTTGGCGCGCGGCGTGGCGAGGAAGCGATAGGCGACATCGATGGTGATGCCCTGTTCGCGTTCGGCGGCAAGCCCATCGACGAGCAGCGCGAAATCGAGGTTGGCGCCTTGCGTGCCGACACGCCTTGAATCGGCAGTGAGGGCGCTCAACTGGTCATCGAAGACCTGTTTGGCATCATAGAGCAGCCGGCCGATCAGCGTTGATTTGCCGTCGTCGACCGAGCCGCAGGTGATGACGCGGATCAGCGGCTTGGCGGCCTGGGCGGCGAGGTAGGCGGTAATGTCGCTGGCGATCAGCGGGTCGGGGGCGAAACTCGAGGCCATCAGAAATACCCTTCCGCTTTTTTTTTCTCCATGTTGGCGGTCGGATCGTGATCGACGGCGCGGCCGAGGCGTTCGGAGGCGGTGGACAGCAGCATTTCCTGAATGACATCGGGCAATTTGGCGGCGTTGCTCGGTGCGGCGCCCGAAAGCGGGTAGCAGCCGAGCGTTCGGAAGCGGATCGAGCGCTGAACGATCTGTTCGCCGGGACGCAGCGCCATGCGCTCGTCATCGACCATCAGGATCATGCCATCGCGGGTGACGGTCGGGCGGGCGGCGGCGAGATAGAGCGGCACGATGGGGATGTCTTCAGCAGCGATGTATTGCCAGATGTCGAGCTCGGTCCAGTTCGACAGCGGGAAGACGCGGATGCTGTCACCCCTGGCCTTGTGGCTGTTGTAAAGGTTCCAAAGTTCCGGGCGCTGGTTGCGCGGGTCCCAGACATGCGCTGCATTGCGGAAGCTGAAAATGCGTTCCTTGGCGCGGGCCTTTTCCTCGTCGCGGCGGCCGCCACCGAATGCCGCGTCATAGCCGCCGGCGTCGAGCCCGGCTTTGAGCATGTCAGTGAGCATCAGCCGGATATAAAGCGGCGTCGGCGTGTCGAACGGGTTAATGCCGCGGGCGGCGGCTTCGGCATTGTGCTGGACGATGAGATCGAGGTTGTATCGCGCCACTATCTTGTCACGATGGGCGAGCATCGCCGTGAAATCCCAGCCGCTGGCTATGTGCAGCAGCGGGAACGGCAGCGCCGCCGGGTAAAAGGCTTTCAGTGCCAGGTGGAGCATCACCGACGAATCCTTGCCGATGGAATAGAGCATCACCGGGCGGTCAACCTCGGCAACGACTTCGCGCAGAATGTGAATGCTTTCGGCTTCGAGCCGCTGGAGGTGGGTCAGGCGCATGGCGCTGGTCATAGCAGGGGGGCGCGGGAAAGCCGGAGCGAAAATCTGGCCTGCGCTAAAGCCGGGGTTTCAAGGGTGTCGGGACGGACCCCTAGCGATAGCGGGTGTTGCACTGCCACCATTGTTACGGCAGCTTCATCTGCGCACAACAGACCGGAAAATCCGGCGGGGGAGAGCGAGATGGCATCGACGCCGGCACCTGCTGACGCGACCGGGGCAATTGACCCCGAGCGGGTCAATTCAGAGCGGCTGCTGCTGTGGACGCTGTTGTTCGTCTATATCTTCAATTTTCTCGACCGCCAGATCGTCACCATCTTGGCCGAGCCGATCAAGCGTGAATTGGGGCTTTCGGACACGCAATTGGGGTTGATGACGGGCCTCGCGTTCGCGCTATTTTATGCGGTGCTGGGCATTCCGATCGCGCGCTATGCCGATCGGCCGACGTCGAACCGGGTGGGGCTGATTTCGGTTTCGCTGATCCTGTGGTCGGCGATGACGGCGGTGTGCGGGCTGGCACAGAATTTCGGCCAGCTGCTGCTGGCGCGGGTGGGAGTCGGCGTCGGCGAGGCCGGGTGCACGCCGGCGGCGCATTCGCTGATTTCGGACGCGGTGCCCATCGAGCGGCGAGCGTCGGCGATTGCGTTCTACGGGCTCGGCATTCCCATTGGTTCATTGCTCGGCATGATCATCGGCGGGTTTCTGGCCGATACGATGGGCTGGCGGCGCGCGTTCATGGTGGTGGGGGTGCCGGGGCTGGTGTTGGCCGCATTCGTCTGGCTGGTGCTGCGCGATCCGCGCTTTGGATCGGTGGCGGCGGCGCTGCGATCGAGCGCGCCGCCGGTTGCACGGATGGGCACCAGAGCCGCGCTGAAGGAGATTTTCAGCAGCCGGGCGTTCTTGCTGATTACGCTGGCGGCTGGGTTCGTGGCGTTTCTGGGCTATGGCAAGGGGGTATGGGCGGTGATCTTCTTCATCCGCACCCATGGCCTGTCGCCAGGGCAGGTCGGCCTCGCGCTGGGCGTCGTGCTGGGGATTGCCGGGCTGGCCGGGACCTGGACCGGCGGGTGGCTGGCCGATCGCTTCGGCCGGACTAACAAGCGCCATATGCTGACCGGGCCCGCCATCGGCATGGCGATTGCGGCGCCGATGCTGTTTGCAGGGTATAGTGTTGCCGACTGGCGGCTGGCGCTGGCGCTGATGGTGGTGCCGACCTTTCTCAATGCGCTTTATTACGGCCCGACCTATGCGCTGGCGCAGCAGTTGGTGCACCCGCAAGCGCGCGCCACGGCGACGGCGGTGATGATGTTCGCGCAGAATTTGATCGGGCTGGGCCTGGGGCCGCTGTTTTTCGGGATGATGTCGGATTATTTCAAGCCGGTAGCCGGCGCTGAAAGCGTGCGCTGGGTGTTGTTCGGCGCTGCCTGGCTGGGGCTTTTCCCGGCGTTCTTTTTCTGGCGCGCCAGCCTGCGATTGACCAACGAACTCGTCGCCAAGGCAAAGTTGACAGTCCCTCACTAAAACAGCATTCTAAATGCCAGAACATTGGGGACGACGGCCATGCAGGTGTTGCGCACGCCCGACGCGCGGTTCGAGGCGCTGGAAGATTATGCATTCGCGCCGCATTATTCGACCGTGACGGACGCTGCCACCGCGGCGCCGCTGCGCATTCACCGCATCGACGAAGGGCCGGCTGATGCGGCGCCGGTGCTGTTGATGCACGGTGAGCCGAGCTGGTCGTATCTGTATCGGCATTTCGTCCCGCCATTGGTCGCCGCCGGGCACCGGGTGGTGGCGCCCGACCTGATCGGCTTCGGCAAGTCGGACAAGCCGGGTGCGCGCGGCGATTACACTTATGAGCGGCATGTCCAGTGGATGTCGGACTGGCTGATGGGGCTCGACCTGACCAATATCACGCTGTTCTGCCAGGACTGGGGCGGGTTGATCGGGCTGCGGCTGGTCGCGGCGTTTCCCGAACGGTTCGCGCGGCTGGTCATCGCCAACACCGGGCTGCCGATCGGCACGGGCTGGTCGGAAGGGTTCGATGCCTGGTTGAAGTTCAGCCAGTCGGTGCCGGTGTTTCCGGCGGGGTTCATCCTCAACGGCGGCGCAGTCCGCGAGCTGACGCCAGGCGAGATCGCTGCCTATGAGGCACCTTTTCCGGATGAAAGCCTCAAGGAAGGCGCGCGCCAGTTCCCGGTGTTGGTGCCGATAACCCCCGATCATGCCTCGGTGGCAGAGAATCTGGCGGCGTGGAAAGTGCTCGAGGCGTTTGAAAAGCCGGTGCTGACGTGTTTTTCCGACAAGGACGCGGTGACTGCGGGCGGTGAGCGGGTGATCATCGATCGCATTCCGGGCGCCAAAGGCCAGCCGCACACGATCATCAAGGACGGCGGGCATTTCCTGCAAGAAGATGCGCCGGCAGAACTGAGCGCATTGATAAACGATTTCATCGCCGGAACCAGTGGCCAATGACGCTGGCTTTCGACCTGTTCTGGTCGTTTCGGTCGCCCTATTCTTATCTGCTGACGCCGCGGCTGGTGGCGCTGGAGCGCGACTTTGATGTGCGCTGCAATGTACGGATCGTCTATCCGATCGCTGTGCGCCAGGCGGATTTTCTCGCCCATGCCGACCCGCTATGGGTGTCCTATCTGATCAAGGACACCTATCGCACCGCCGAATTTCTGGGGATGCCGTATCGCTGGCCCAGCCCCGATCCGGTGCTGATGGACTTGGCGACGCGGACTTACCCCAAGGATCAGCCGCACATCCACCGGCTGAGCCATCTGGGGGTGGCGGCGGCGGAACGCGGGTGCGGGCTGGCGTTCATCGCGCAGGTCAGCGCGCTGATCTGGGATGGCGCGACGGACGATTGGCACATGGGCGACCATCTGGCGCGCGCGGCGGCGCGAGCTGGGCTCGACCTGGCCGAGCTGGACGCGGCAATCGCGGCCAACACGGCGCATTTCGTCGACGTTGTCGAAACGGCGCAGGTCGATCAGCGCAAGGGCGGGCATTACGGTGTGCCGCTGATGGTGTTCGATGGCGAGCCGTTTTTCGGCCAGGATCGGTTCGACCAGTTGCAATGGCGGCTGGAACGGAAAGGATTACAGCGGCGTTAGGATGTTGACGGCACTGCCTCCAGGACGCAGAGGGGGCGGGCCGGATACAGGAGTTTCCCCCATGCGCCGCTTGCTGCTTGCCCTTGCACTGTCGTCGTCCACCATGGCGGCACCAGTGCCCACCGGCCCGGCGAATGTGCCCGAATTCAAGCCGGCGTTTGCCGGGCAGACCCGCGCCGAGGCGGTGGTCAGCACGACCAAGCTGGCGGTGACCGAAGTTGCCACCGGGCTGGCCAAGCCGTGGGGGCTGGCGTTCCTGCCGGGTGGCCGGATGCTG
>JAYUUE010000379.1:0-7717 GCA_043754785.1 Polymorphobacter sp.
GTTCCAGGCATAAGGATTGGCCGCCGCGGCCAGCGAAATCTTTGCATAGGCCGCGCCCGATTCCGCCAGCGCCTCAGCCGGGGTCAGACCCCACGCCGCGGTCGTGGCATTTTCATACAAGGGGTAGATGTGCGCCGGCTGCACGATGCCGTGGCGGATCGCCATATCGGTAACATGGTCGGCGGTGATGATCGGGTTCTCCGGAGTTCTCGATGGCGGTGTCCACGGCAGCTGCACCCCCGCCGCCTTGGCCTTGCCCACCGCATGCGCGGCTTCCCCCGCCGTCACAACCGCGACCAGGCTGTTGCCGTTGATGATGCGCAGCGCCGCCTCGTGGATTCGCGCCGTTGGCGTTTCGCCGCCGACGACGCCATAGGCGGCGCGCGCCGGGTTTATGCCCAGCCGCTCGGTCAACCGTGCGGCGACGCGATCATACCGCCATGACACCATGTTGATGATTTCGAGGCTGTCGATGCGTGCCAGCCAGTCCCCGCCGGCATCGGCATCGGCGGCGCGAATGGCGGCGTCCATCAGCGCGAGCGGCTCCAGCGCCGCCACCGGATCGGCCGGCCGGTCGGTGACTTCGCCGATGCCAATGATGACAGGGGTGCGGTCGGCGGGCAGGGACATGGCGGCTCCGGTTCAAACGTTGCAATCGTCTAGGCGATACGCCGCAGCAGCGGAACCTGCCAGATTGGCGATCGGGCCGCGATCCGGCATGCGACAAAGCCGTCACACAAAAGCGTCATGATCGGGGCTTGCGCATAACCGCATCGCCCGCCAACATGTGGCAGTGCTGCGTTGCACCATAGGGGACAATGGATGGAAATGGCGTCAGTCGACAGGCCGGGGCAGTTGCCGACGCGGCGCGAGATGTTGCACGCCATCGGCGTCCTCGGCGGCGCTTCGGTGCTCTATCAGGCGATGGAGGCGATGGGCCACGCCGCCGAAACGCAATTTGCCGGCCCCCCCGATTTGTCAGGCGCGCGTCCTGGCGCCTCGGTGCTGGTGCTTGGCGCTGGGCTGGGCGGCATGCTCGCTGCCTATGAACTGGCCAAGGCCGGCTACAAGGTTGAAATCATCGAATACAACAACCGTCCCGGTGGCCGCAACTGGTCGCTTTATGGTGGTGACAGCTATACCGAACTCGGCGGCGCAACGCAGAAAATCGGCTTTGCCAAGGGCAATTACCTCAACCCCGGACCGTGGCGTATCCCCTACCACCACCGCACTGTCCTGCATTATTGCAAAGCCTTCGGCGTCGCTCTCGAACCGTTTATCCAGCTCAACCATCAGGCCCTGGTCCACAACAGCAAGGCGTTTGGCGGCAAGCCGCAAAGCTATCGCGAACTCGCCGCCGATTGGGACGGCAATGTCGCTGAACTGCTCGGCAAGGCCATCGATAACAAGGGCCTGAACGGCGTCATGACCGCTGAAGATGGCGACAAGTTGAAGGAAGCACTGCGCAGTTGGGGGTTCCTCGACAAGAACATGCGCTACACCCGCGGCATGGATTCGGCCGAACGCCGGGGTTTCGACCGTCCCCCCGGCGGCGGCGTCAACGGCTCGCCGATCCCATCGGATCCCTTCAAGTTCGACGATGTCCGGCAATCCGGTATCTGGCGAGTGTTCGCCCAGCACATGGGCCATGAACGCCAGACGACCATGTTCCAGCCAGTAGGCGGCATGGGCATGATCGGCAAGGCGTTCGGCAAGCAGGTCGGTAACATGGTTCGCTATGGTGCCAAAGTCACCAAGATCGATCAGAGCGGGGGTGCGGTCACTGTCACCTACACCGATGTCGGCAGCGGTGCGGAAGCGACAGCCAAGGCCGATTATTGCGTCTGCACCATTCCGCTCGGCATTCTCAGCCAGATCGAACTGGATGCTTCCGCCGGCATGCGCGCCGCCATCGCAGCCGTGCCTTATTCCAACTCGGTCAAGGTCGGGCTGGAGATGAAGTCGCGTTTCTGGGAGGAGGAGAATGCCATTTACGGCGGCATCAGCTTCACCGACAAGCCGATCAGCATGATCTCTTATCCCAGCGGCGGCATGCACAGCGCCGGGCCGGGCGTAATCCTTGGTGCTTACACCTTCGGGCCCGCGTCGTACAAATTCGCCGGCATGACGCCGGAACAGCGCATTGCCGAAGTGCTTGAACAGGGCTCGGTTTTCCACCCCGGCCGCTACAAGGAAGAATTCAGCAACGGCGCCTCGGTCGCGTGGAGCCGGTCGCCCTTCACCCTTGGCTGTTGCGCACAATGGAACGAAGACACCCGCAAGGAACATTATCAGACGCTCGTCGCCGTCGATGATCGCATCGTGCTGGCGGGCGAACACGCATCCTACGTCGGGTGCTGGATGGAAGGCGCGCTACTGTCGTCGATCGACGCCATCACGCGTCTCCACAAACGCGCCCTGGAGGCCTGACATGAAGACTTCGTCTTGTTTTGTGTTGATGATGCTCGCGGCACCGGCGATGGCGAAACCGGGGCTGCCAGATCCGGGCGCCAAGGTTTATGAGGAGGTCTGCCAGGCGTGCCACATGGCCAATGCCATGGGCGCCGTCGGTGCCGGGCGTATCGCTGCGCTGGCCAACAATGCCAATCTGGCATCAGCCGATTACCCGCTGACGGTTGTCACCGGTGGCAAGGGCGCGATGCCATGGTTTCGGGGCCAATTGACCGACACACAGATCGCCGATGTCATCAATTATGTCCGCAGCCATTACGGCAATCGGTACAAAGACAGGATCACGGCGGTCGACGTCGCCGCCCGCGGCGTACCGGCGCCATCGCGCGGCGGTGGCTGAACGGCTCAGATCCGCCCCCACAAAAAAACGCCCGGCGGATCGCTCCGCCGGGCGTTTTGGTCGGTAACGTGCCGGCGATCAGGCGGCCGGCTTGCTCGTTTCCACTGCTGCAACCGGAACGGGTACCAATGGAACTGGTGCTGCCATCGGCGCAGCGGTGACGTTAGGCCCTTGCAACGCCGGATAATCCTGAAGCATCGGCACGCCACCCATCGGCTTGTTCACGCCGCGATGGCAGGTAGTGCAATAGATTTTCTTCGGGTCACCCGCCGGGCCAAGCCGGTTGGCCGGCCAGACTTTGCCCAGCGCCGTGATGTAATTGTCGTTGCTGTCCCGGACCATGCGGATGCCGTACCAGGCATTGACGCGCTGCACGCGTGACTGCGACCAATTGCCGAACGCCTGGCTATTGTGGCAATAGCTGCAATTGACACCAAGGCCCTGCGACATGTGCATCATCAGACCATAGGTTTTTTCGGTTGATTGGATCGATGCCTCATGGTCTGAAGGCAACGCCTTGGTCGCCTGAACGCGGATCTGGTTCTTGCCCTGCAATAGCGCCGTGAACGGATCATTGGGTAGCGAAGCATAGGCGACCGAGCGCAGCGGGGTGTTCTGGCCGTATTTATTGCCGGCAACTGACCGCGGGTTGGGCATGCTTTCCGACCAATTGGCCGTCGGCACCGGATTGCCGCGATGGCAGGTCCAGCAGGTCACGCCGGCGCCCTTGCCGGCATAGTTGCTGTTAGAAAAATGCGGTTTCCACGTCGAATTGATGTTTTGCGTCATCTGCAACATCTTGCGCGCCACGACTTTGGTGTAGAGCGCGTCGGACGCCATGTTTTCAGGGTTGTGGCAATAGTTGCAGCCGCCGTTTGTCACAGTCCCATCGGCAGGCGCCACCCATTCGGTGAGTGCCGCCATCGTGTAGTTGAACTCCTCGGCGCTGATATCGCCGAGCACTTGGACGTTCTTGTAAACGTCCTTGGCACGGTCACCCTGCCGCATGTCGGCGGTGAGTTCATACGGCGGCGGCGGCACCGGTGCGATCACCGGCCGGCTGCTCTTGTCATTGACCAGTTCGAGCCCGGTGCCGCGCGGCCCGACCTGTTCGACAACCTTGGTGCCAACCTCGCACCCAGCCAGCAGCATCGCCGGCACGAGCAGGAGCATAGTCGAGACTTTGCGCATCATTGCGGTGCCCCCGGAAGAGTGGCGGGATCGAGGACACCAGTCGTCGGATACAGCGTGGCGAAATGGTGCTGGACGGCCCAGAGATACCAGTTGTCGACGACCGTGCCGGTCAACAGAATCCCGATCCCGCCTGTCAAAGTCGTCAACACTGCAAACCACCATGCCCAACGATGGATCGATTCCATCGTCGCGTTGAAGCCCATTGTCCAGCGCCAGAACAGCGCAGCGCGTTCTGACGCAGTACCGCGGTCGGTGATCTGCTCGATTTCGCGCTCGCCGCCATAGCGGCCGACCGCGAGGATTGTGGCGCCATGCATGGCGAACAACAAGGTCGAACCGTAAAGGAACACGATCGAAAGCGCATGGAACGGGTTGTAAAATAGGTTGCCGTAGCGGATCGAAAATGCCGCCGTCCAGTCAAGGTGCGGGAAAATCCCGAACGGCACTGCTTCGGACCAACTGCCCAATGCTAGCGGCCGGATGAAGCCGAGCACCAGATATAGCCAGATAGCGCTGGCGAACGCCCAGGCAACATGGGTCCCCATGTTCAGTTCCTTGGCGCGGCGATAGGTGCGCAGCCACCACAACAGGATCGAAGCGGTCAGGAAGAAGCCGGTTATCAACCACCAGCCGCCTTCGTTGAGCGGCGGTAAAACGGTCAGGCCATATTTGGCCGGTGGCGGCTCGAGCGCCAGCCAGAAGAACTGGCGGACGAACTGGATCGGCGACCAGTTGACCGAGGCCAGCATGTTGAAGCCGATGATCTCGATGGCGATGAAACCGAACAGCAACGATGCAATGCCAAGCTTCCCGAGATAAATGGGGCCAAGCTGGGTGCCGCCAAGCTTGCCCATCCAATAGGTGAAACCGAACGGCCCGATGCGGGCGTCGTTGTGTGGCCCCAGCGGCACGCCGGGCTCGAGCTCGCCGCGCAGCTGAACCTGGGTGAAAATATTTTGATATGCCATGGTCCTGTCTCCCCTCAGCGCCAGACCGGCAGGTTGAGCCACCAGGTCCACCATTCCGGCCAACCACGCGACCAGAACGGCCCGCTGATGATGATGCAGATGGCACTCCAGAAACCGGCGTTGAGCGCCAGCAGCAGCCCAACGCGGTGAATGCCGAGCGTGCCCACCGAATAGCCGATGAGATCGCGGAAGAACGTGTCTTCATACTCGGGCGATTTGACGTCGGTGCCCTTGGCCGGATTGACCGCCGACAACACCAGCGAGCCGTGCAGACCAAGCGCCAGCGTCGTGGTGAAGAAAAACGACACCGCCAGCATGTGCGCCGGATTATAATGGAAATGCAGATACTGATAGCCTGTGTTCGACACCCAATCGAGGTGGGTGAAGATGCCATAGGGGAAGCCCCAACCCCAAGCGCCCATCAATACCGGGCGGATGACCACCAGCGAGACATAAGCAAAGATTGCCACACCGAAAGCGACAGGCACATGATAGCCCATGCCGAGCTTGCGGCAAATTTCCGCCTCACGCAGCGCCCAGCTGACAAAGGCGCCGATCGCGCAGATCGTGATGATCTGCCACAGCCCGCCTTCGCGCAGCGGCGCCAGCGCCAGACCATATTTGATGTCGGGGGGCGCGATGCTGATCAGCCACGGGTTCCACGTCGGGCCGATGGCGGCGCCATAGAGAATCAACGCCGTACCTAGCGCCGCGAAGAAGATCGTGGTGACACCGAAAAAGCCGACATAAAACGGCCCGACCCAGAAGTCGAAAAGATCACCGCCGATCAGCGTGCCGCCGCGAACCCGGTATTTTCGTTCAAAACTCAAGAGCGCCATAGCGCACCTCCGACCTGGGATGGCCCATTCCGGGGCAATACAGGCAATCTAATTGTTGTTGCGGGCGGGCAGGGGCCATGGCCCCTGCCCGTCTCGCATTGTCGTGCAAGCAACGTCGGTCAACCGACAGGTTGCTTGTCGTCGGCTCAAGCCGCGCTGCTCGCCCCGGCGATCGATGCGACCGGCTTGGTGGCCGGTTCGGCACCATCTAGCCAGTTGTAGCGGCTCGTGCTGAGCAGAATGAAGTGAATGAGGATCGCGAGCGTGAACAAGAATACCGCAAGGGCGGTCAAGATGCGCTGCGGGTTGAACGTCTGCCAGATTCTCCACATCGTCGTTACTCCTTAACCACGGCCTGGGACGGCGCGCGTGGCGTCGGCCTGTTGAACGGATTCGATTGCGGCAAAGCCCTTGGGCGCGCCGAGCCATGGACGCCATGACCAGACGAGGAAGTGGGCGATGACGGCGACGAACACGAAAAACGCCATGCTCACTACAAAGCCGCGGTGAAGCTCCTTTGCTTCTGCATCGGTCAGGTAAGTGCCTGGCCCCATAGATTTATCACTCATAGTTCATCCTCCAGATTATCCGCCGCACGGGGCCGGAAATGGCCTCGCCCGACCGGCAGCTTTGCAGCGTTGGAACCCACCGCAAAGGATTCAAGGCCCAGGATAGGACCAAGCAATGAGCAAGCCTGTGTTGGCTTGCCGTTGTGGATAAAAGCCGGGCGGATCATGCCGCCTGCGCTTCGAAAAGTTGGGCAGCGGCATACAGCCGATCCCGGGTAACCTGTTTTTCGCCGGCGTCACGCGCGGCGCGCTCGGCGGCATCGCGCAGGCGCTTGGCGGCCGAAATCCGCACCAGCACCGGCTGCTTGTCGACCAGCACATCGAGTTCGGAACGCGCTTCGTCGTCCCAGCTCACCGCCTCGAGCAGCCGCGATGGCGTCGCTTCGGCACGGTCCATCTGACCGGCCAGCGGCAGGATGTTGAACAGCGCATCGAACAGCGCGTTGCAGACCTCCTGCACCAGATAGGTTGCGCCCGAATAGCCCATGAACGGCGTGCCGGTGTGGCGGCGGATGGCGGCACCGGGAAAGCTCGCCGGCACGTAAATCGCCCGGCTGCCCAGCTCGGCCATGTACATCCGCTCGTTATAGCTGCCGAACAGGATCAGCGGTGGGTTGGTCTTGATCGCTTCGATGACGGCGGCATTGTCGGGCTTCACCCCGGCGGTGCGCCGGAAGCTGAAGGTGCACGGCAGGCCCATATCGTCTTCGAGGAAGCTGCGCAGCCCGCGCTCATAGGTTTCCGTCGCCACCACGGCAAAGCTGGCGGTGCCGAAAAAGTCCTGCGTCACCGAGCGCCACAGATCCCATAGCGGCTTGATCGTTGTGTGCTTCTCGCGCTCGATGAACGCTTCGGCGTCAAGGCCAGTCAATTCGGCGAGCTTGCGCAGGAACAATGTCGTCGAATTCAGCCCGATCGGCGCTTGCAGATACGGGCGCTCGAGGGTTTCGCACAGCCCGCGGCCCCATTCGCGGTACATGCAGACATTGACTTCGGCATCGGCCAGCCGACGAATATCGGCAAGGTGGCTGCCGAGCGGGAAGACCATGTTGACCTCTCCGCCGATGCCTTCGACCAGTCGGCGGATTTCGGCGAGGTCGGACGGCATGTTGAAGCTGCCGTACATTGGCCCGATGATGTTGACTTTCGGCTTGGCGCCGTCCTTGCGCGGGCGCAGCGCCGGCACCTTTTTGGGGCCGAACTGCGTCCAAAGCCATGTCAGCGCCCGGTCGCCAGCCTGCCATTGGTCCTCGTCGATGGTGCGCGGCAGGAAGCGCTGGATGTTGGTGCCTTCGGGCGTCACCCCGCCGCCGATCATTTCGGCGATGCTGCCGG
>JAYUUE010000380.1:0-7712 GCA_043754785.1 Polymorphobacter sp.
GACTGCCCCGAGGCCTGGGTGCTGACCGCCTATTTCAACGACGCGCCCGAACAATCGCTGGTTGACCGCATCACCGCCAACTTTCCCTCCGCCACCGCCATCACCGTCGCCGAACTGGATGACGCCGACTGGACCACGCTCAGCCAGCGCAATCTCGAACCCGTCCGCGCCGGGCGCTTTCTCGTCCACACCGCTGCCCATGCCGATGCCGTGCGCCCCGGCGACATCGCGCTGGCCATCGAGGCCGGGCTGGCCTTCGGGACCGGCCAGCACGCGACGACGCACGGCTGCCTGGCGGCGCTGGACCGCCTCCACAAACGCCGCAATTTCCGCAACATTGCCGACCTTGGCACCGGCACCGGCGTGCTGGCGCTGGCCGCCGCGCGGCGCTGGCAGCGCGCCCGCACCATTGCCACCGATATCGATCCGGTGTCGATTGCGGTGACACGCCAAAATCTGCTGGATAACCGGGTCCGCGCCGGGCGCATCGCCGGGCAGATCGAACTGGTGGTCGCCGGCGGCATGCATCACCGCCGTCTCGCCGACCGCGCGCCCTATGACCTGATCATCGCCAACATTCTGGCGCCGCCGCTCGTGGCGATCAGCCGGCCGCTCAGCGCGGCGCTCGCACCCGGCGGCATCCTCGTGCTGGCCGGGCTGTTGCGCTCACAGGCGGTGCGGGTGCGTGCGGCGTACCACAAACACGGCCTGGTGCCGCTGGAGCCGCAGAGCGGCAGGGCGGAATGGCCATGCGTCGTTCTGATTCGAAAATAGGGGCCTGAACGACGCGCGAACGCGTCGTTCCTTGGCCTCAAAGTGCGTGAAACAACCGAAGTTCGGGATTCACGAAATTGAGGCGCAGGCGGGGTTTACGGACTTGCGCTGCGGCTGCGGCTGCCTTGGCGGCAATCTGCGTCTGCGGCTCAAAGTCCTGAAGGATAACCTTCATCGCTCGTCTCCTCATGCATCGACGGGAAATTCCAGCCGATGCGAGACTTATATCGGCAGCACATCATTTGTTGCAGTGCATCATGTTGCAAGCGAGCCATGCGTTCGGCGCATAAGGCAACACGAGCTCCCCCAGCAATGGCGTCAGGCGCCCTCCACCAGCGCCGCCCATTCCGCTTCATCCACGACCCGCACCCCCAGCGCCTCGGCCTTGGCGCGCTTCGATCCCGCATCCGCCCCCGCCACCACCAGATCAGTCCGCGCCGACACAGAACCTGCCACCTTGGCCCCCAGCGCCTCGGCCTGCGCCCGCGCCTCATCCCGCGTCAGCGTCGCCAGCGATCCGGTAAACACCACCGTCTGCCCGGTCAGCGCCGTCGCCTTGGCCGCCACCAGCGGCGCCGGAGTCACCTGGGCAAGCAGATCGGCAAAGCTCACCTGATTGTGCGGTTCGCCGAAAAAGTCGATCAGCGCCGCGGTCACCACCGGCCCCACGCCGCCGATATCGGTCAGCCGCCCCCGCGCCTCATCGTCGTCCACCGCCGCCATCGCCGCATCGCGCACCGCCTGCGCCGATCCGAACGCCCGCGCCAGATCGCGCGCCGTTACCTCGCCGACATGCCGGATACCCAGCGCGAACAGGAACCGGTCGAGCCCCACACTGCGCCGCGCTTCGATAGCGGCGAGCAACTTGTCGACCGACACCGGCTTGAAGCCCTTCCACGCCAACAGGGTCTCGCGCTTGTCCTTCAGCCGGAAGATATCGCCGGGTGTTTTGATCAGACCTTCGGCGGCAAACAACTCGATCCGCTCGCTACCCAATCCCTCGATATCGAACGCCAGCCGTGACACGAAATGCCGCAAGCGCTCGTTGCGCTGCGCCGCACAGGTCAGCCCGCCGGTGCACCGCGTCACCACCTCATCCACACCGCGCACCGCATGCGATTCGCACACCGGGCACACGCTGGGGAACACATATTCCGCTCCCCTTTCACCCCCCGGAACCACCGCCAAAACCTGCGGAATCACATCGCCCGCCCGCTGAATTCGCACCCGATCCCCCACCCGGACATCAAGCCGGGCGATCTCATCGGCGTTATGCAGCGTCGCATTGGTCACCACGACACCACCCACCGTCACCGGTGCCAGCCGCGCAACAGGGGTCAATGCCCCCGTCCGCCCCACCTGGATATCGATGGCAAGCAGCATCGTTTCCGCCTGTTCCGCTGCAAATTTATGCGCCGTCGCCCAGCGCGGACTGCGCGCCACCTGCCCCAGTCGTGCCTGCCAATCGAGGCGTTCGACCTTGTAAACCACCCCGTCGATGTCGAATGGCAGGTCGGCACGCTGCGCCTCGACACCCCGCGTGAACGCCAAAGCTGCTTCGATGTCGTCGCAAACCGCGCGCAAATCGCCGATATCGAACCCCCAGCCAGCGATGCGCGCCATCACTTCCGACTGGGTTGCCGGCAGTTCGCCGTCCATTTCCCCCCAGCCATGCGCCAGAAACGCCAAAGGCCGACTCGCGGTTATGCGCGGATCCAGCTGCCGCAGCGACCCCGCCGCTGCGTTGCGCGGGTTGGCGAACAGCTTGCCACCCTCCGCCGACTGGCGCACGTTGAGCGCCAGAAACGCATCGCGCCGCATATAAACCTCACCGCGCACCTCAACGACATCGGGCGCATCGTCCGGCAAAACCATTGCCAGACCGGTCACATGCGCGATGTTGGCGGTGACATTCTCCCCCACCGCGCCATCGCCGCGCGTCGCCGCAGAAACCAATTTGCGTCCTTCATAGCGCAAGCTCGCCGACAAACCGTCGATCTTGGCCTCCGCCAACAGCGCCACCGCCGCGTCGGCACCCAGCCCCAGAAAGCGTTTGACCCGGCCGGTGAACTCGCGCGCCTCGTCATCGGTGAACACATTGTCGAGGCTCAGCATCGCGCGCGCATGCACGACCTTGCCGAACCCTGCTGCCGGCGCACTGCCGACCAGCGCGCTCGGGCTGTCGGGCCGCACCAGTTGCGGAAATGCGGCCTCGATCGCCGCATTCCGCCGCACCAGCGCATCATAATCCGCATCGCTGATCGTCGGTGCATCTTCGCCGTGATAACGCCGCGAATGGTCGGCAATCGCTGCTGCCAGCTGCGCCAGCGCGGTGGCGGCTTCGGTTTCACTCAGGTCAGTCGGGTTCATTGCCACCGGATAGCATGGTGCCGTGCCGCTGGCTTGACTCAAAGCGCGGCAAATGGCCGATATTGCCCCGCATGAATCCCCTTTACGCCAACTTGCCGACCACCATCTTCGAGGCGATGTCAGCGCGGGCGCGCGCCACTGGCGCCATCAACCTGGGCCAGGGCTTTCCCGATTCGGGCTGGCCGCAGGACGTCCTCGATGTTGCAGCCCACGCACTGAACCATGGCAGCAACCAATATCCCCCAATGGCCGGAACGCCTGAACTGCGCCGCGCCATCGCCGACCATTACCGCGCGCACAGCCAAGTCGACCTGGACTGGCAGTCCGAAGTCACCGTCACCTCCGGCGCCACCGAAGCGCTGGCCGCCGCGCTGCTGGCGCTGATCACCCCCGGCGACGAAGTCGTGCTGTTTCAGCCGCTCTACGACGCCTATTTGCCGCTTGTTCGCCGCGCCGGCGGCGTGCCTGTGTTGGTGCCGCTCACGCCGCCGCACTGGCAATTCGACGCCGCCATGCTCGCCGCCGCCTTCACCCCGCGCACCAGGGCGGTACTGATCAACAACCCATTGAACCCCAGCGCCAGCACCTTCAGCCGCGCCGCGCTGGCGCTGCTGGCCGATTTTGCCGCACGCCACGACGCCATCCTCATCGCCGACGAGGTTTGGGAACATGTCATCTTCGATAGCGTTGCCCATACGAGCGTCCTCGCGATCCCCGAACTGCGCGATCGCAGCGTCAAGATCGGCTCCGCCGGCAAGATCTTTGCCCTCACCGGCTGGAAGGTCGGCTGGATGTGCGCCGCCCCCGACCTCAGCCGCGCGCTCGCCAAATCGCATCAGTTCCTCACCTTCACCACCCCGCCCAACCTGCAAGCCGGCGTCGCACATGGCCTCGCCAAGCCTGCGGAATGGTTCACCGCCATGCGCACCGGCTTTCAGCGGTCCCGCGACCGGCTGGTATCGGGGCTCACCGCCGCCGGCTATGCAATGTTGCCGAGCGCCGCGACGTGGTTCGTCTCCATCGATCTGCCCGCTTCGGGGATCATGCTGGATGACGTCACCGCGGCCGAGCGCCTGCTCGATGCCGGGATCGCCAGCATCCCCGTGTCAGCATTTTATGCGCAGGATGCCGTCACGAGCACGCTGCGGCTGTGCTTTGCCAAGGATGACGCGGTGCTCGATGCGGCAATTGCGAAGCTGGCAGCGCTACGGGCAGACCTGGCCCGAGGCTAACGCCGACCCAGTCGCGGCGGCTTGCCGCGATCGACCATCCACGCCGCCCCTATCGCCAACCCATAGGCCAGCAGCGCCGATTGCCCCAACGCCGCTGCGGTCGTCGCTGCTGCGCTGGTAATTGCAAATATCTGCAAGGCCACCAGGAACCCCAGAAACACCAGCGCCGGCCACGCCGACTGCCGCGCCCGCACCCGCTGCGCCGTCCACATCGCCGTCGCCAGGCCAAGCAACCCGACCTCCAGCGCCATTTCCGCCACCGGATAATTCCACAGCCCCAAGCCGATCTTGGCACTGGTCAGCCCCAGCGGCAGGTCAGGGCGGTGCACCAACAGATCGGTCAGCCAGTGCGAAAACACCACCAGCCCGACCATCACCGCCGTGCCGCTGGTCCACCAGCGCCGCGCCACCAGTGTTGCCAGCAGCGACCAGCCAATGGCGGCCGGCAAACTGTGCGTGTACGGCATGTAATAAAGATCGAGCGGGCTGCCCCTGAGCGTCTCGTCGAATCCGACTTTTTCCAAGCCGGCAATGATCAGCCCCGACCAGATGATGTCAAGGAACTGACCAGCACCGACATAGACCCAAAGCGGCCCGCGCGGCGCCACCGCCTTGGCAGCCATCGCCGCCGCAAAATGCCCAGTGAACAGTCAATGCTCCCGGGACATCGAACAGCAGCACATCATATGGCCGCCCTTAACCCGCCAACGGCCCATCCCCGTCAGCGATTTATCATAATGGCACAAGTTCGCATCAATGGCGAGAGGGCTTTGATGGCCAATTGATGACATTTCCCACCCACAGCGCCCACCACACGAACACCGGTTGAAACAACAGCCGCGGTGCGTGGTAGCCCCAGCCGAACACTTGCCCGCCGACCGCGATGCCATAGACCAGATTATCGATCGCGTGCTTGATGTTGGCCGGGAACACCACCACCGCATATGTCGCCATCAGCACGCCGCCCCACCAATTGGCGCGCCGATTCGGCCAGGCGAGCAGCGCCGCGCCCAGCAATTCCCAACAGCCGGTCAGCGCGATGACGACACGCGCGAGCGGCACCCAGTCCGGCATGATCGGCACGAACGCATCGGGATTTCGCAGATGGACGATGCCTACCCCCAGGTAAATCGCCGCGAGCAGCCAACGCAATCCGGTCCTGATCATACCGCCAACAACCTTCCGGCTTGCGCCCTCGCCTCATCGGTCACATCGACCCCAGACAACATTCGCGCGATTTCCTCCCGGCGCGCATCGTCCGAAAGCGCCACCACGGCGGTGCGCGTCACCCCGCCCTCCACGGCCTTGGCGATTCGCCACTGGTGCGCGCCGCGCGCCGCGACCTGGGGACTGTGCGTCACCACCAGCACCTGCGTCGCCTGCGCCAACCGCGCCAACCGTTCGCCGATTGCCGAGGCCACCGCGCCGCCGACCCCGCGGTCGATCTCGTCAAAAATGATCGTCCCCGCGCTCCCCGTCGCCGCCAGCGCCACCTTCAACGCCAGCACGAAACGCGACAATTCCCCGCCAGAGGCAATCTTGATCAGCGGCGCAAACGGCGCGCCGGGGTTGGTCGAAATTTCGAACTCGGCGGTCTCGCAGCCCTCTGGCCCCGCCGGTGCATCCGAAACCACGGTGCGAAACCGCGCCGCATCGAGCTTCAGCGGCGCCAGTTCGCCCGCCACGGCCGTGTCGAGCTGCACGGCGGCCAACCGCCGTGCCGCGCCCAGCGCCGCCGCCGCCGTGCGATAGGCGCGCTCCGCCGCTTTTGTGGCCGCTGCCAGCACCTGCAAGCCGCCCTCACCCGCCACCAGCGCCGCCGCGCGTTGAACCAGTGTCTTGGCGAGATCGGCCAGCGCATCGGCCTCGACCCGGTGCTTGCGCGCCATCGCCCGCAATTCGAACAGCCGCGTCTCGGTCGCTTCCAGCCGCGCCGGGTCTGCATCCAGCGCCTGCACCGCCGCCGCCAGGCGCGCCTCGGCTTCACCGGCCTCGATCAGCGCGCGGTCGAGACTCTCCAGCGCTTCGCCCAACAACGGATGCTCGCCGCCAATCCGGTCCAACCGCCGCGCCGCCTGCGCCAGTTTGTCGGTGCCGCCATCACGTCCGGAAAGCAATGTCTCGGCGGCCGACAAGTCGCCGGCAAGCCGCGCGCCCTTCTGCATCCCGGCCCGCGCCTCGGCGAGTTCGGCCTCCTCGCCCGGCAGCGCATTGAGCGCCGTCAATTCCGCCACCGCATGATCGAGCCATTCGCGATCACGCTGATCGGCCTCCAGCCGCGCCGCCGCCGCCGCTTGCGCCGCCACCGCCGCCTGCCAGCCTGCCCAGGCGCTGCGCACCGCCGCCACCTGCCCGCCAAGCCCAGCAAAGCCATCCAGCAGCGCCCGATGCCCGCGCGCCGCCAGCAAACCCCGGTCATCCGACTGGCCGTGGATTTCAACCAGTGTCGCCCCCAGTTCCTTCAGCAACGCCGCCGAAACCGGCGCATCATTGACGAACGCCCGGCTGCCGCCATCGGCCTTCAATTGCCGCCGCACGATGATCGGCGCCGTGGGCTCGTTTTCAATTTCGTTCGCCGCCAGCAATGCCCGCGCCGGGTGTTCGGCGCCAATATCGAACTCCGCCGTCACCCGCGCGCTATCAGCGCCGCTGCGCACCAACCCCGCATCACCGCGCCCGCCCAGCACCAGCCCCAGCGCATCGAGCAAAATCGACTTGCCTGCCCCGGTTTCGCCGGTCAGCACCGAAAGCCCAGCCGAAAAATCGACGGCTAGCGCTTCGATCAGGACGATGTTGCGGATGTCGAGAAGGGTGAGCACCGCATCGTCCTAACGCGCGATCGGCACGCCGTCTGCAGTTTTGCGCCGATCCCCAAGCCCGATCAGCGGGCGCAGCGCCGCCACGGCCCGTCCGCCGCGATAGAACAGCGCGCACCCCGCCATTACCGCGACCAGCAACACACCGAACTCGAGCAGCGGCGGCCAGCCAAAGGGGCGGATCCAGAACATCACGACGATCAGCACGGTCTGATGGATGATGTACGCCGGGAACACTGCCTCGACGAGCGTCGCTCGCCATCGGTGGTCATGCTGCCAATACACCTGTGCCAACCCCAGCAGCCCGATGATGCTCCCCCACGCCTGGATCGCGCGCGAAGGCGTGCCGCCACGACTGGCCCCGCAGCGACGATATCGGCGCCGGGAACGATATACGTCAGCGCGACACCGGCCCAGGCGAGCAGCGCGGCGATCCCCGCCAGCTTCCACCACCGCGCAATCCCGGCCCAAAGCAAGCCACCAGGCCCCAGGCCGACGCCGAATATGAAGGCGGCGCCAT
>JAYUUE010000381.1:0-7711 GCA_043754785.1 Polymorphobacter sp.
GCAGGCGATCAGTCGATTGTCATCCGCAGCGCCCGTCTGTCGTCACCCGGCCTCAATGCCATTGCGAGCGGCAGCTTTGTGAAAGGCTTGCTGCGCGCCACTGGCAGCGGCACCTCGCGCGCCTATGGTCCGTTCAGTCTCGCTGTCGCAGGACCGGTCGTTCAGCTCGTCGTTGATGTGAAACTCGCCAAACCCGGCCTTGGCATCGGCCTTGCCGCGGTCACCGCGCGCCTCGCTGCCAAGCCCGAAGGCTGGCGCTTCGACGCGCAGGGCCAGACCAACTATGGCCCGCTGACGGTCGCAGGCCTCGCCCGCACCGGTGCGGCGCTGACCGTCGATGTCACCAAACTCACGCTCGCCGGCCTCACCGGCCATGGCACCGTCACCCAGACGCCGGCCGGGCCGTTCGCCGGGCGCATCGATATCGCCGGGCGCGGCCTCACCGGTGTCTTCGCGCTCTCTGCACAGGGAAATGTCCAGCGCGCCGATATCACCGCCACCGCCAAGCAGGCCCAAATCGACCTCACCACACCTGTCACCATCGATGCAGGCGACCTGAAACTGTCCGTTCTTCTCCCGGCCAGCGGCCCAAGCATCACCGGCAGCTTCGCCTTTTCCGATATCCGCCGCGGCGACCTGATCATCACCGATACCGCCGGCTCCATCGCCTTCGCCAAGGGCAGCGGCCATGGCAGCGCCACCGCCAAGGGCCGCGCCGACATTGCCTTCGATGCCAAATTGGACGCCAGTTTCACCCCCGACACGATCACCGTCGTCACCAGCGGTACCCTCGATGGCCGCCCGATCACCTTGTCCGGCCCGGCGCTCATGAACCGCATCCCCGGCGGCTGGGCGCTCGCCCCGGTCACCGTCGTCACGCCGGAGGGCAAGCTGATCATCTCCGGTCAGTTCGGCGATCGCAACGCCTTGAAGGCCCAGCTCGATCGCGTTTCGCTGTCGCTGCTGACCATCGCCTGGCCAGCGTTCGATGTCAGCGGCCGCGTCACCGGCACCATCGACCTCTCGGTCGATGGCAGCGGCGTCCCCATCGGCAATGCCAGCCTGCGGATCAATTCGCTGTCACGCACCGGGCTGTCGTCGACATCGCTGCCCATCGACATCGGCATCAACGCGGCGCTTGATGCCAACGCCACCACCGCCCGCGCCGTCATCGTGCGCGCCGGCAAGGTGCAGGGCCGCGCGCAATTGCGCATCGGCCCGATTCCCCCCGGCAGCGAACCGCTGACCGAGCGCCTGTTCGCCAGCCAGGTCTTTGGCCAACTGCGTTACCAGGGCCCGGCCGAGGCTGTGTGGGGTCTCGCCGGCATCCGCGGTGTCGATGTGCGCGGGCAAATTGCGATCGCTGCCGATCTTGGCGGCGTGCTCGGCAACCCGCAACTCACCGGCACGGCGCGCAGCGAAGGCGCGCGCGTCGAGGCGACGCTGATCGGCGCGGTCATCGACCAGGCCTCGCTCGATGCGCGCTTCACCCAGTCCCGCCTCGAACTGGTGCGCTTCGGCGGCCGCGTCGGCAAGGATGGCAGCATTTCGGGCACCGGCGGCATCGATCTCGCTGCCAACCGCAGTTTCGCCATGGATATCCGCCTCTCCATGAAGAACGCCGAGCTGGTCAAGCGCGACGATCTCACCGCCACCGCCACCGGCAATGTGCGGATCGCCACCGATGAATATGGCGGCGTCATCTCGGGCAAGCTGCGCATCGACAATGCGCGCTATCGCCTCGGCACGACCGCCGCCGTCGAAGTGCCGGTGCTGCCGGTGCGCGAAATCAACACCCATGTGCTCGGCCGCCGCGTCAACGTCTATGTCCCGCCGACGCGCTGGCTGCTCAACATGCAGGTCACTGCCGATCGCCGGCTGTTCGTCTCGGGCATGGGGCTCGAATCGGAATGGCGCGCCGACCTGAAGGTTATCGGCCCGGTGACGGCGCCGCTGATCACCGGGCGGGTTGAACTGGTGCGCGGCGATTATGATTTTGCCGGCAAACGCTTCGCCCTGACTCGCGGCGACCTGCGCTTCAACGGCAGCTTTCCGCCCGATCCGACAATTGCCGTCAGTGCCACCAGCACGTCCAACGGCTTCACGGCGCAACTCGACATCACCGGCACCGCGCAGCGCCCGCAGATCGCCTTCAGCTCGGTGCCGGCATTGCCCGAAGACGAAGTGCTCAGCCGCATCCTGTTCGGCGAATCGGTGACCAACCTGTCGGCGCCCGAGGCGCTGCAACTCGCGGGCGCGCTGGCGTCATTGCGCGGCGGCAATGGCGGGCTGAACCCCATCAACATGGTCCGCAAGGGCCTCGGCATCGATCGGCTGCGCATCCTGCCCGCCGACACCACCACCGGGCGCAAAACTTCGATCGCTGCCGGGCAATATATCGGCCGCAGCGTCTATGTGGAGCTCGCCACCGACGCCCAGGGCTATACCGCCACCCGCATCGAAGTATCGCTGACCCGGTCGCTGTCGATCCTGTCCGAGGTGTCAACGCTCGGCGGCACGAGCGTCAATCTCAGGTGGAAACGCGACTATTAATTCCTCCCCCTCAGGGGGGAGGTCGAGAGACACGCCCCTTGGCCTGGCCCGGGGGTCCACACGTATCGAAACACAAGGACCCCCACCCGCCGCGCGAAACCGCGCGACTCGCCTCCCCCCTGAGGGAGAGGAAACCCTACCCCCGTCCAATCAATCGCCGCGCCATAGAGTCTGCCACCATATCCGTCGGCATCGCGATCCGGTCTGCGGTCACGAAAATGTCCGCCAGCCGCCCCTCGATCCGCGCAATCGCCGCTGCCACATCGGCAGGCTGACCCAACCCTGACTCTTTGGCCCCGAGATATTCCGCCACCACGCTGATGATCCCGCCCGCGTTGATCACATAATCCGGCGCGTACAGGATCCCCCGCGCTGCAAGCCGTGCGCCATCGTCCGGTGTCGCCAACTGGTTGTTGGCTGCCCCCGCCACCACCGCCACCTGCAAGCCATCGATCGTCGCCGCATCGAGCACCGCCCCCAGCGCATTCGGGCTGAACACGTCCGCCGCCACCGCCGCAATCGCCTCGACACCGACCGCCGTGCCGTCCAGCCGCGCCGCCAGCGCCTGCGCCCGCCGGGCATCGACATCGGCGAGCGTCAGCACGGCACCCGCCGCCGCCAGCTTTTCGGCCAACGCACCGCCGACACTGCCAAGGCCCTGGATCGCCACATGCACGCCGCTAAAATCGCTGCGTCCCAACTTGTGGGCAATCGCCGCGCGCATTCCGACAAACACCCCTTGCGCTGTCGACGGTCCCGGATTGCCGCCCACCGCGCCGACCGCCACCGGCAGTCCAGACACATGCCGCGTCCGCCGCGCGATCACCGTCATGTCGGCGTCCGACATACCGACATCCTCGGCCGTGACATAGCGCCCGCCCAACGATTCGATGACGCCGCCGAACGCCTCCAGCATCGCCTCGGTCTTCGGCGCCGATTTGATGATGACGCCCTTGCCACCGCCCATCGGCAGCCCGGCCATGGCGTTCTTGTAGCTCATGCCGCGCGACAGCCGCAGCGCGTCGGTCAGCGCCGCCGCATCATCGGCATAGGCCCACCAGCGACAGCCGCCCGCCGCTGGCCCCAGATACGTCGAATGCAACGCGATGATCGCCGTCAGCCCGGTGGCGGCATCGGTGGCGAAATGCACCGCCTCGTGCGCGTCGAAATCCACAGCGTCGAAGATCATGGGCTACACTCGTCAGGAAGTTGCTGATATACGCAATAATCGAAGGACACTCAGCGCGATAGCCGGAAATCGAACCGACCCATGCTATGGCTTGCACCACCGCCCCGGCTCCTCTATCTGCATCGGCTCGCAGGGTGAACTGATCACTCGAGGCTCGCGTGGCGGTCGTAGCTCAATTGGTTAGAGCGCCGGTTTGTGGTACCGGAGGTTGCGGGTTCAATCCCCGTCGTCCGCCCCACGCGTTCAAGAGGTTAGGCAGAAACCAACCACCGGATTAGTGTTCAGTTGAACATCACCACGTCAGCGCCTTTGCGGCCCGCTGCAGATAATCAGGGTGGAAGCGGGCATATACCCTGATGGTGATGGTGGTGTTCTTGTGTCCCAAGAACGACGCGATCTCGCGCCTGTGGCGGTCCCTTAAGTACGAGTGCGTCTATCTGAACGATTTCGAGACCGACTCCGAGCTGCGCGCAGGGGTGGGCCGGTGGTTCGATTATTACAACAACCACCGCCCACATTCGACGCTTGCATGACGAACCCCAGCAGAGGCATATGGGCAAATCGATCTTTCAGATCAGGGGGAACATGCCCCCCTGATCCGAGAACCAAACTGGCGGCGTAACATCAGGGTGGAAAGCTTATTTTAGCCGCCAACCTGTCGGAAAAACCCGACCACTTCAATGGTGTGAGCGGCACCGCAACACTGTCGAACGGTTTTGGCGTCACCTCCAACTATCCTTACGGGGGTGGCGCTGTGTCGGGCAGCAAGGGTTATGGCGCTTATCCCAGTGGCGGCTTCGGCGGTGTTCCCTTGTTTGCCTTCACAAGCCCATTGCGCGCCTTTGGTGCCTATTTTGTCGATTTCGAATCACAGAATCAACTGGTGTTCAGTCTGCTGGGCGGCGGCACCGCAGTTTACAATCTGCCGTTCGGCGGGAATGGCAATGTGGGATTTTTTGGCGTGAATTTTGGCAGCCAGGTAATCACCGGGGTCAGCTTTGTCATGGATCCGGAAGATGCATTTTTAATCGATGATGTACGGGTTGATGCCGCCGTGCCAGAACCCGGCAGCTGGGCGCTTCTATTGGCGGGCTTTGGCGCGACCGGCGCTTGCCTGCGCTGGCGGCGGCGCGTTGAGACAAACTTGATGCAAACCGAGCAGCGTCCCTGACAGAAGTGCAGCATTGGGGGCCTGGCCGTATCCCGCTGTTTGTCGTTCCTTCGCTTTCGTGCCGGTGACCGCTCGCCTTCAGCTATCGCAGCTCGAACGGATTAGGGAGCCGTCTTAACGCTGAACGGGCGCCTTGGAGCGTCCGCAAGGGGACCGTCATATCGCCGGGTGTGCAAGCAACCGATCGAGATCGCGGCATCAAGCTCAGCGACGCCGCTCGCCTTCAGGGTGTGGATTGCCAAAGTCACGCTGCTGCCGACTGCAACCCCAGTTTTCGCTGCCAGGAAGAACCCCCCTGCCCGGCCCGGCCCGGCCCGCGCAAGATCAACCCTGCCGCCAGCAATTTGGCCAGCACGCCATCGGCGCCGGCGGCTGTCATCTTGAATTCATCGCAAACCTGTCCCCGTGTTACCACCGACAACCCCGCTGTCAGCGCAAACACCGCCGGCGCGCGCGAGGTGCTTCGTGCATCGGTCAACGCGGCTTCAGCCCAGCTCACCAAGCGCCGCGCGGCCTCAAGGTCGGCAAGGAGTTCATGGGCCACCGGCCGTCATTTCAACGGCGGCGCCACCACCCCGCACAGCAACCGCGCTCCTGCGTTGCCGGTCGGATCGGTCTTGTAGTCATCGGCCTTGGCGTGGATCACCACCGCCGCGCCATCGGAATCGGACAGCGGCGCCGCACCGTCGCGCAGTCGCAATCCGGCGCGCAGCGCATCGATGCTGCCCTCGGTGATGCCGCCCGCGCCGGCCACGACGCTGATATTGGGCAGGTCGCCGGCGTGCGACCCCGCCGGGTTCATCGCGCCATGTTCCCTGTGTTCGGGGTTGAAATGCCCGCCGGCGCTGGTGAAATCCGGGCCGACGCAGCTGCCGACCGCGTGAATATGGATGGCATAATCACCCACCGGCAAGCCCTTCACCTCGGCATAAACCCGCGTGCCCGCCGCCTCCTGCAACAGCCGCACCGAGCCCAGCGGCGTGCCATCGGCGCTGAGCAGCGGCGTCACCGTCATCGTCTGCGGCATCGCCCCACCGGTCTTGCCCAGCGATTCGGGCTTGGGCTTGGCGGCCATCGCGTCCGCGGCGATGAACAAAAGCGGCAGGATCAACATCGCGCGCATGGCAAAAGCCCTTTCAATCAAGCGTCCCCCAGCCCGTAATGCGCCGCCAACCGGTCGAGCGCCAGCTTCAAGACCAACTTGCCGGCGCGATTGGGCCAGCCCAGCGCGCGTTCGGCTACCTCCAGCCCCTCCCCCATGCACACCACCCGCCACAGCACATCGCTCAATCCCGGGCCAACGGCTGTTACTGCGGCATCGAACCGCTGGCGTGCGACAAACTGCGCCGTCGCCGGATCATTGGCACTGCCGCTCGACCGGCTGGTCGGCGCCGGGTCCCAGCACATGGTCACCCGCGGCGCCTGGCCGGCGCGCATGAAGTCACCGCGCAGTCTCTCTTGCCTCGAACTGCCGCGTCGTCACCTTGCTGCGGCGAACCAGCCAGGCGAGCGGCGATTCGGAGAGGTTGACCATCACCAGCGCCCGGTCGATGACGTCTCCGGGCGCCAGCCGCCGAGTCGCCAACAGCCGATTGGCCGAAAGCAGCGCAATATCGGCGTCGGGATCGCGGGCAGCGGCACTGCGGCGTGTCATCGGAGACCCTTCCAGCGTGGTTATATTCCGGGCTTGCCATAACCGTAGGGATGTAGGAAAGATAAACCGATTGGGTTCATCAAAAAGGCGAGAAACATGCTGACGCGCATACGGGAAGTCCGCAAGGCCAAGGGCCTGACCCTGCTCGACGTGGCACAGCGCTGCGCCCCGCCGACCACCGCACAGACCATCGGCCGGCTGGAAACCGGCACCCGCACCGTCTCGGTCGGCTGGCTCAACCGCATCGCTGCCGCGCTCGGCGTCGAATCGTCTGAATTGGTCACGCTGACCGGCCGCCCGGACATCGCCGTCGCCGCCGTTCTCGCCGCCGATGGGGCACAGGCCCCGCGCAAGCCGCTCACCTTCGTGCCGCCAGCCCCCACCGCCGCGATGCTCGGCATTCTCGTCGAGGCAGCCCAGGGGGAATATCGCGCCGGCGATACATTATGGGCGGAAAATCTTGCCCCCGGCGATCATGGCCGCGCCATCAACCGCGACGTGCTGGTGCCGCGCCCAGTCGGCCGTTTCGTTTTCGGGCGGCTGGTGGCGGTCGAAGGCAACCGCATCCAGGTGCTGCCGCTAACCCCCGGCGCCCGCCAGCTCGTCATCGCCGACGCACCGTGGCTCGCCGTGGTACGCACCCTGATCCGCAATCTATAGCCCGGGCTATGCCTTTTCCTTGAGCAGTTTCGTCACCACCGCGTCGAAGTCGCGCTTGGCCTTGACATTGAGCGCGCCGGTCGCCGGACCGGCCCAGCCGACATGGACTTCGCGCACCGTGCCGTCGCGGCCGATGAAGATCGTCGACGGATAGACCTTGACCGGTCCCAGTGACCCCAGCGCCGCCCTGGTCGATTCCGGCGTCGGCTGCCCGGCCAAAATAAGCGGATACGGCAGTTTGTAACGCGCCTTGAAGCTGTCCATCTGCTTGAAGGCCCGCGCCTGGTCGGTGCCATATTCGAACTGCATGCCGATGACTTCCAGGCCTCCGCCTGCGCGCTTCGCTGCATACGGGCCCATGAAGATCGCCTCATCATGGCAGTTCGGGCACCAGGCACCGCCCAGCGTGATGACGACGACCTTGCCCTTGTAGCGCGGGTCAGCCAAGCTTATCATCTTGCCGTCGCTGGTCGGGAACCGGAAC
>JAYUUE010000382.1:0-2611 GCA_043754785.1 Polymorphobacter sp.
GCTGTCCGAATATGAAAGCGGCTTCCCGGCGTTTTCGGACAGCCGCGGACAGTTCGACGTGCGGTTTTACCTTGTCGCTATCCTGTTCATCGTTTTCGATCTGGAGGCGGCGTTCCTGTTTCCTTGGGCGGTGTCGCTGCACTGGGGTGGGCCGCCGGCGTGGTGGGCGATGATGGAGTTTCTGGGTGAACTGGCCATCGGGCTGGTGTTTGCGTGGAAGGTGGGAGCCCTGGAATGGGAATGATCGCCGCCACCGAAGACCAGCAAATGCGCGGCCTGACCTTGCCAGAGGAAAATCGCGACAACTGGCTCGCTGACGTAAACAAGGAGGTGAGCGACAAAGGCTTTCTCGTCGCGTCGACCGAGGATTTGTTCCATTGGGCGCGCACCGGCAGCCTTTGGTGGATGACGTTTGGATTGGCGTGCTGTGCCGTGGAGATGATGCACACCAACATGCCGCGTTACGATCTGGAGCGCTTTGGCGTGGCGCCGCGCGCATCCCCACGTCAATCCGACGTGATGATCGTCGCAGGGACGTTATGCAACAAGATGGCGCCAGCGCTGCGGCGAGTTTACGACCAGATGGCCGAGCCGCGTTATGTCATTTCGATGGGCAGCTGTGCCAATGGCGGCGGCTATTATCACTACAGCTATTCGGTGGTGCGCGGCTGTGATCGCATCGTGCCGGTCGATATCTATGTGCCCGGATGCCCGCCGACTGCCGAAGCGTTGCTGTATGGGATCCTGGCGCTGCAGCGCAAGATCCGCCGCGTTGGGAGCTTCGAACGGTGAGTGTGCCGGTTGTTGCGCCGGAGCTGGGCACGCATAGTTGGCCGGTGATGGCGCGGGTCGACGGGATAACCGCGCATCTGGAAGCGCTGCTCGGCGATGCGGTTGTGGAAATGGTCGAACACGCGCACGAAGTCGGCGTGACGGTGCACCGCGATGCGATCGTGCAGGTGATTGCCAAGTTGCGTGATGACCCGGCGCTGCGCTTCAACCAGTTGATCGATATCTGCGGGGTCGATTATCCCGATCGCGCCGAGCGGTTCGACGTGGTGTACCAGCTGCTGTCGATGGCCAAGAACTTACGGCTGCGGGTCAAAGTGACGACCGATCATCGGATCCCGGTGCCGTCGTTGACCGGGCTGTATCCGGTGGCGGGCTGGTATGAGCGCGAGACCTGGGATTGCTATGGCGTGCTGTTCGATGGCAACCCGGATTTGCGGCGCATCCTGACCGACTATGGTTTTGAAGGCCATCCATTCCGCAAGGATTTCCCGCTGACCGGCCATGTCGAGTTGCGCTATTCCGAGGAGCACAAGCGCGTCGTCTATGAGCCGGTGAAGCTGGCGCAGGATTTCCGCAGCTTTGATTTCCTTTCGCCGTGGGAGGGCACCGATTATGTACTGCCCGGCGATGAAAAGGTGATTCCGCCAGCGGAGGCGAAGGCCGCTGTTTCGCCGACGCCGAAGCAAACTCCGGCGCCGGTGAAGCCATGATTATGGAGCGCGCGCATGGTTGAGCTCGCCGGTGCGGCTTGGCGCCCCGAAGATTCGGCCGATGTTTTGCCGCCGGTCAATCCGGCGAACAGCATCCAGAATTACATGATAAACTTCGGGCCACAGCACCCGGCAGCGCATGGCGTGCTGCGGCTGGTGATGGAACTGGACGGCGAGATCATCGAGCGCTGCGACCCGCATATCGGGCTTTTGCATCGCGGCACCGAAAAGCTGATCGAATACAAAACGTATCTGCAGGCGCTGCCATATATGGATCGCCTCGATTATGTCAGCCCGATGTGCATGGAGCATAGCTATGTGCTCGCCATCGAGAAGCTGGCGGGGATCGAGGTGCCACTGCGGGCGAAATACATCCGCACGATGTTTGCGGAAATCACGCGTATTCTCAATCACATCCTCAACGTGACGACGCATGCCATGGATGTCGGCGCGATGACGCCGATCCTGTGGCTGTTCGAGGAACGCGAAAAACTGATGGGATTTTACGAACGGGTTTCCGGCGCGCGGTTCCACGCCGCCTATTTCCGCCCCGGCGGCGTCCATCAGGAAATGCCCGATGGTCTGCTCGCCGACATCGGCGACTGGTGCGACGGGTTTCTGAAGGTGCTCGGCGAGATGCAGAGCCTGGTTGCCGACAACCGCATCTTCAAGCAGCGCAATGTCGATATCGGGGTGATTTCGAAGGAGGACGCGATTGCCTGGGGCTTTACCGGCCCGTGCATTCGGGCCTCGGGCGTCGCATGGGATTTGCGCAAATCGCAACCCTATGACGTCTATGATCGCATGGATTTCAACGTCATCATGTCGAATGATGGTGATTGCTATGCGCGTTTCATGGTCCGCATGGACGAAATGCGGGAATCGCTGAAGATCATTCGCCAATGCCTGAAAGAAATGCCTGCGGGCCGGCATGCGACGCTCGACCGCAAGGTGTCGCCGCCGTCGCGCGGTGAGATGAAGCGATCGATGGAAGCGCTGATCCACCATTTCAAGCTGTACACCGAAGGCCTGCACGTGCCGGCCGGCGAGGTGTATGTGGCGACCGAAAGTCCCAAGGGCGAGTTCGGCATCTTCATGGTCGCGGATGG
>JAYUUE010000383.1:0-2608 GCA_043754785.1 Polymorphobacter sp.
ACCGGCTGCGCAAGGTCGAACGGCTCGAAGTCGAACACGGCATCGCGGTGCGTGAGGCCGATGGCGGCATGGGGCTGGCGACGCGCCCCGGTGAAATCGAACTGCAACTGGTCGAGGCCCGTGCCGCGCTTGCCGAAATGACGGTGAAATGGAACGCCGAAAAGGCCGCTGTCACTGCCGTCATCGCGGCGCGTTCGGCGCGCGCCGATGCCAAGGCAGCGTTCGCCACTGCGCCCGCGCCCAAAGCCGGGGAAGGTGAAGCGCCGGCCGATGTAGCGGCCCCGGACTTTTCCGAACACGACACCGCCCTCACCACGACAATGGAGGCGCTTCACGCGGCGCAAGGCGATGCGCCGATGGTGTTCGCGCAGGTCGATGCCAACGCCGTTGCCGCCGTGGTCGGTGATTGGACCGGCGTGCCCGTCGGCCGCATGGTCAAGGACGAGATCACCAGCGTCCTGACCATCGCCGATAGCTTGAAAAAGCGTGTCATCGGCCAGGATCATGGGCTGGAAGCCATCGCCAAGCGCATCCAGACCAGCCGCGCCAAGCTCGACAATCCCAACAAGCCGGTTGGTGTCTTCATGCTCTGCGGCCCTTCGGGCGTCGGCAAGACCGAAACCGCCCACGCGCTCGCCGAACTGCTTTACGCCGGTGACGATTCGATGATCGTCATCAACATGAGCGAGTTCCAGGAGGCGCACACCGTCTCGACGCTGAAAGGTGCGCCCGCCGGTTATGTCGGTTACGGCCAGGGCGGCGTCCTGACCGAAGCCGTCCGCCGCCGGCCCTATTCGGTCGTGTTGCTCGATGAGGTCGAAAAGGCCCATCCGGACGTCCATGAAATGTTTTTCCAGGTCTTCGACAAAGGGTACATGGACGACAGCGAAGGCCGCTACATCGACTTCAAGAACTGCCTGATCCTGCTGACCTCGAACGCCGGCACGGACATGATCACCGACATGGCATCGGACCCCGAAACCGCGCCCGACCCCGAAGCACTCGCCACGGCGCTGCGCCCGGAACTGCTCAAGGTCTTTCCGCCTGCCCTGCTCGGCCGCCTGATCGTGCTGCCTTATTATCCGCTCAGCCCGGAAATGCTCGGCGGCATCGTCAAGCTTCAGCTCAACCGCGTCGTCAAGCGCATCGCCGAAAACCACAAGATCACCCTGACCTACGACCAGCCGGTGGTCGACCACATCGTCTCGCGCTGCACCGAACTCGCCTCTGGTGGCCGCATGATCGACGCGATCCTGACCAATTCGATGCTTCCGACGTTGTCGACCGGCCTGCTTGGGCGGATGGCTGATGGCGTAACCGTCGAGGAGATCGCCGTCAGCGTCGAAGGCGACGAACTGGCCTATGCGTTCAAGGAAGCAGCTGAACTGGTTGCGACGGGCTGAAAGGCAGGCCGATGATGCTGCGCACCGCGCCCTCGAATAGCCACCTGCCCCGCGGCCGCGGGGCAGGTCCGGCCATGATGTTCGCGCTGGTCGCGATGACCGTCCTGCACACCGGCTGCGCCACCGCCAGGCTTGCCCCCTACGCCCACCCCCCCGTCACCGGCGCCCTGGGCCCGTTCACCAAGGCACTGGTCGAACTTCGCTATGCCGATCCCGCCAATGCCAATGGCTTCACCGGCACGGTGCAGGTGCCGGCAACCCACGCCCTCCCAAATCCTGACGAGCCGACCGACTTCTTCGACGTCAAGGTTCGCGCCGTGATGTTCGCCGATGCCGATCGCAAGCCCGGCAACGAGCTGCTGGTCCTATATTCGGCGCAGAAGACCGGGCCTGCCACGCCGCTCTATTACGCTGTAACCGTTTACAAATGGGCCGGCGCTGACTTCGTCCGCCTGCGCGATGTCGAGGCGAAACTCGAAGGCAGCCACAACGCCGCCGATGTTCGCCGCCGGCTGGCCGGAAAGCGCGCGGCATGAGCGTATCCTACGCCGAACTGATGCGGGCGCTCGAAGTCGATGGCTATCAACAGCTGGAGAACCAGTTCATCCTGATGAAGCTGCCGGAGATGGTCGAATCCGGGCTGCTTGTGGGGTCCTTTCGGCTGCGCGAGCTCGGCTATCGCATCGATCGGCGCTACAGCGACCGTGCGAAGTTCAGCAGTCCCGGTGTCTATGCGATCAAATCGATGATTCGCACATTGTCGACGAGCAAGGACTATACCGTCGATGCCATCGCCGCCACGCTCGAGGTGGCCTATGCCGAGCTGCTCGCCGGGCGCAAGCCCAACGACACCACCGTCGCCATGCGGGCGGAAATCGTCCATGCGGTGCACGCCGCCGCAATCGATTTTTCCGCAAGGCAGACGATCCGCATCACGCGCGATGTCAGCGGCACCCTGCCGGCGGCAGGCACCTCTGTGACAAAGCTGATCGAAGCCGATTATGCCGCCGTCGCTGCCAGTCACAATGTCGAGACCGCGGCCGTCAAGGCGATCGCCAAGGTCGAATCCGGCGGACGCAGCGGTTTCGATGACCAGAATCGCCCTAAAATCTTGTTCGAAGGCCATTTGTTTCGCAAGTTCACGCAGCGCCGTTTCGACAAGACTCACCCGCATCTGTCGAAGGCCTATCCGGCCTCGCGCGAAT
>JAYUUE010000384.1:0-2607 GCA_043754785.1 Polymorphobacter sp.
TAGCCCCAGCAGGTTGCCTTGGAACCGGGGCCGAATTCGTGGACGATCTCTTCGGCGACAAGGTGAAATTCCTTGGCGCCGCCCACCATCCGCCACGGAAGAGTCCAGCCGTTCAGGGTTCGAACCGGGGTGTAGCGCGTGTCGCGCGGGCCGCGTGGTGCAGAATCCGCGGCGGGCGAAACGGCCGTCGCCTCATGGTTCACCGCTGCTGGGTTCATTGCGCCATGGTCCATCGCGCCCATGTCATGCGCCTGCGCCCCGGCCCGGTCGGCTGCCATCAGCGCGCCGGCGGCAGCGGCGGCGCCGGTGCGCAGCAGCAGGTTTCTGCGATCGACGATCATGACGAGCCTCCCGGATGTTGGTGGGCGGGTGGCGGCGGCGACCCAGCGCCGGGTGAAGCGTGATCCATGCCCGGCATCTCGGCCATTGGCGCGTCAGGTGACGCGGTGCCGCCATGCGTGCCATGATCCATGGCAATACCGCGAGGCGTCAGGATCTCGCCGACGCTCGGCGTCAGCGCTGTCGCCTCGGCCTCACTCGGCAGCCGCGCGCCAACGACTCGCATCAGGTCGAGCCGGGCCAACCAATAGTCCCGGATTGCTTCGAGATAACCTTGATAGGCGTCATATTCCTGCGTCTTGGCCTGGATCAGCTCGAACACGCCGATCAGCATGAAGTTCTGCTCCTGTTGGCTGCGCGCAACCACCGTTTCGCGCGCTGGAATCAGCGCATCGCGATGAGTTTTGACGATATCGGCGAGTATGTGCACCCGCTCGGCACCGAGCCGCACGGCGTTGTCGGTCTTCAACTGCAATGCCAGCAGTTGCGCGCGTGCCTGCTGATAACGCGCCTGCGC
This sequence comes from Polymorphobacter sp., assembly GCA_043754785.1. Lineage (GTDB taxonomy): Bacteria > Pseudomonadota > Alphaproteobacteria > Sphingomonadales > Sphingomonadaceae > Sandarakinorhabdus. The sequence goes on from JAYUUE010000384.1 coordinate 857, forward strand.
CCTTTGTATCCGGGCGCCGCCCTGGTTGAAGATCGGGATTTCGATGCTGGCGGTCGGCCCCTGAATCTTCGAGCCGTCGGTCTCGCGCTCGCGCTCGAAGCCGATCTGGGTGTCGCCGAGCAGCCGAAGGTTGCGGGTGATGCCGACAGCATCGCGCAAGATGTCGACCTCGCGGGCCTGCGCCAGCAAGGCGAGATTGCCCTGGTTGGCCATGGCTTCAAGCACCGCTGGATCATCTTCGCCAGACACCGGCAGCGGCAGTCGGTCGCTTGTCTGCCAATCGGCGTCCGCGCCGCTAAGGCCGATGGTGGTGTTGAGGCGCAACCGTGCCATTCGCGCAGCGACAAGAGCCCGCGCCGCGTCGATACGGGTCTGGCTGGCGGCGGCCTCCTCGCGTTTAAGTTGCAACTCACTGATGTTGCCAGCGGCATAGTAACGCCGCGCCAGGTCAGCCGATGTGTCCATGCCCGCCGCGACCGCCGCGCGCAGGTCGGCGACCTGTTGAGCGCCGACATAATCGACCCAGGCCGATTCGACGTCGAAGCCGACGCCGAGCACCGACGCGGCGATGGCCAGCTTGGCGCGCTCGAAATCGGACCGGGCGAGGCGCACCCTCACCGGCAGCACGAGCAGGTCGACCAGCGGCATCACCAGTCCAAGTCCAAGCTGATAGCCGGGACCGCCCAAGGCATCGAGTCGGCTGATGCTGAACCGCGGATTGGCGATCTGCACCGCCTCCATGATGTCGGCCCGTGCAAGACCGAGCCTTGCATATTCTTCCTGCAGGCGCGGACTGCGCAGCATGGCAACGCGAACGGCGCGGGTCGCGGTCATCGGTTCGCCCAGCCACTGGGTCACCAGCTTCTCATCGACACCATTGCTGTTCTTTTCCCAGCCAAGTTCGGGCGCACCGCGCGCCGCCAACATGCGATTGATCTGCGGCGGATCGAGCCCCGGCTGCACAGTTGCACAGCCGGCCAGCAGCACACCGACGCTGGCGACGGCCCCCAGACGGACTCTGGATTTCAACATCTGCTGCTCGACACTGTTACAGGATCCCGGACTTTGCGACAGTGCCGCCCTCAAGGCATATACGCAGCTCGCTGACTTGGCCCTCATGCATCGCACAAAATTTCGGCGAGCTTTGAGCGCGCGCGGCGAATTCGCGTTTCGACGGCCTTTTCGCTGATCCCGAGCACCTCTGCTGCGTTCGCCTGCGACAGGCCATCGACCGCACAAAGGATAAGCGGCTCCTTAAGCGGGGCTGGCAGCTTGGCGAGCTCGCGGGCCACGGCAGTCAAGCGCTGGCGGTCCGCCGCCATAACCTCGGCACCGATTGCATCGTCCGCTATTTCCAGCACGCCACCTTCCAAAGGCGCCGCAAAGGTGAACAGCCGCCGCACCGCCCGTCGGCGGCCCCAGTCCCGCGATTTGTTGATGGCGATGCGCGCCAGCCAAGTGCCGAAGGGCCGCGCCGGATCATAGCTTTTCAGCGCCAGCCACGCGGCGACAAAGCTTTCCTGGACGAGATCGACCGCCTCGCTATCGCTGCCGATAAGGCTGCGAATAAGCCGGTAGAGGCGCGCCTCATGGCGCCGCATCAACGCTGCGAACGCGCCCTTGTCGTGGTCGACCGCGCGCGTTGCCAGTTCCCCGTCCGAACAGGCGGCGAAGTCGGCGATCACCGTAGCGTGGTCGTCACGTCTCACTGCCCTTCAGTGGTGAGCGCCCGGATGACGGCGGCATCGAAC
>JAYUUE010000385.1:0-7641 GCA_043754785.1 Polymorphobacter sp.
GTGTCCTCCATGCAGATCGACCAACCGGAGCGGGGTTTCTCGTTCCAGTCGGACGGCCCGCTCGACATGCGCATGGCGCAGGACGGCATGAGCGCTGCCGACTTCATCAATTCGGCCACCGAGGCCGAAATCGCCGATGTGCTGTTCCATCTGGGGGATGAACCCGGCGCGCGCCGCATCGCCCGTGCCATTGTCAACGACCGCCCGCTGACCCGCACTTCGGAACTGGCGCGGCTAGTGCGCTCGGTGCTCGGCTATCAGCCGGGCGGAAAAGACGCGGCAACGCGCAGTTTTCAGGCGCTGCGCATCCATGTCAACGACGAGCTTGGGCAGCTCGATGCCGGGCTGGACGCCGCCGAGGCGCTGTTGCGTCCCGGCGGGCGACTGGCGGTGGTCAGCTTCCATTCGGCCGAAGATCGCCGGGTGAAGACCTTCCTACGCGATCGGTCGGACGGCGCGCCGTCGGGTTCGCGTCATCTGCCCGCAATCAGCCGCGCCGCGCCGGCGTTTCAGCGGCCGGCGCGCGCCGTGCGCGCCTCGGCGTCGGAAGTTGCCGCCAACCCGCGTGCCCGCTCCGCCACGCTGCGCGCCGCCGTGCGCACGGCCAAACCCTATGCTCCAACCCAGAGGTCAGCATGAGACACTATGTTGGTTCGGCGCTGATGCTGTTCGTCACCACCGCGGTGATCGTCGGCAGTTACACCGTCAATCTCAAGGTTTCGGCCGAACGCGCCCAGGTCGAGCGGCTGCAACGCACTTTGGTCACCGACGCGCGCGGCATCCGCGACTTGCAAGCCGAATTGCGCACCCGCGCCCGCCTGCCCGAAATGCAGCGCTGGAACGACACGGTGCTGATGATGGCGGCGCCTGCTGCCGGCCAGTATCTGCGAGGCCCGTTGCAACTGGCGCACTTTGCGATGCCCGAAGCGTCGGTGCAGACGGTGCAGCGCGCGGTGACCACGCCTGTGGCGATCGCGCCGCCGAGCCTTGCCGCACCGATTATCCGCGCCGCCTGGCGCCCGGCCCCCGCACCGGACGCGCGGGTGGTTACCGCTGCCTATCACCCGGCGTCGCCTGCCCACACCGTGCCGCCGCTGGTCATCATCCCTGAAACGGCTGCCGCTTCCGGTGCCCCTGTCGATTTGCTTCACGAGGGGGGGCAGTAATCCCGCCCCATGGCCAGCGCGATCACCCTTGGCAGTGGCGGCATTGCCGCCCCGGCGCCGATTGCCGGGCAGCGCGCGGCGGCGCAGGCGCTGGCACGCCAGCGGCTGATGGTCGTCATGCTGCTGTTCATGGCGGTACCCGCCGTGCTGGCGGTGCGCCTCATCGACCTTTCGGTGCTCGAATCGGCCCCCACCGTTGCCCGCGAGACCGCAAGCGCCGCGCCGCCGCGCGCCGACATCACCGATCGCAACGGCGTTGAACTGGCGCGCACCTATGAAGCTTATATGGTGTCGGTCGAACCCCGCAATCTGACCGGCGACCCGCACCTGCTGGCGCGCCGCATCGCCGCCATCCTCACCGACAAGACCGAAGCGCAGATTTATGCCGAGCTGACTCACAAGGGCAGTTTCCGCTACATTTCGCGCCGGGTGCTGCCCTCCGAGGCCAAGCGCATCAACGCGTTGGGGGAACCGGCGATCAGCCTGGGGCGCGAAGCCGAGCGGCTGTATCCCAATTTCAACCTCGCTTCGCACGTCATCGGTTACGCCGATGATGGCGGCGTCGGCGCCGTCGGCATGGAAAAGGCGCTCGATGCGCGGTTGGCCGACAAGGACATGCGCGGGACGCCGTTGCCGCTGTCGATCGACGTCCGCGTCCAGCAGGCGCTCGAACATGAGCTGCGCGCGCTGTATCTCGATCAGAGCGCCAAGGGCGCCGCCGGTGTCGTCCTCGATGTCAACACCGGCGAAGTGCTGGCGATGGCGTCCCTGCCCGATTTCAACCCCAATGCGCCGGGCAAGCGCGCGGATGGCAGCGTCTATTCCACCGCGACCGACGATGGCAGCCGTTTCAACAAGGTGACGTTCGGCGGCTATGAACTGGGCAGCACCTTCAAGGCACTGACCATCGCCAGCGCGCTCAATGCCGGCACCATCAAGACGATGAGCCAGAAATATGATGCCAGCCACCCGATCCAGGTCGGCAAATATCGCATCCATGACGATCATGCGCTCAACCGGTGGCTGACGGTGCCCGAGATCTTTATCCATTCGTCGAACATCGGCACGGCGCGCATCGCCATGGAGGCTGGCCGTGATCGTCAGCGGGCGATGCTGGAGCAACTCGGCTTTTTCAAGCAGATGCCGATCGAGCTGCCCGAGCGTGTTCGCCCGCAATTTCCGCCGCTGTCGAACTGGGGTGACCTGGCGACGATGACCATTGCCTATGGCCATGGCATCACCGTTTCGCCACTGCATCTGGCAAACGCCTATGCGACGTTGGTCAATGGCGGGCTGTACCGCGACCCGACGCTGCTGAAGCGCGCCTCTGGCGACGTGCCGGCGGGTCGCCGGGTGTTCACCTCGGCGACGTCGGACACCATGCGCGCGCTGCTGCGGCTCGTCGTGACGAACGGCACCGGTCGCAAGGCCAACGCCCCGGGCTATCGCGTTGGCGGCAAGACCGGCACTGCTGAAAAGAACGAGAATGGCCGCTACATCAAAGGCCAGAACGTCTCGACCTTTGCCGCCGCCTTTCCGATGGATGCGCCGCGCTATGTCGTCGTCGCGATGATCGACGATCCGCGTGGCAGCAAGGCGACCTTCGGCTTCAAGACTGCCGGCATGGTCGTCGCGCCGGCGATGACGCGCATCGTCGAGCGCATCGGCCCGATCCTGGGTGTCCAGCCCGATGCCGACAAGGATATCGATGTGACTGGCCTGCTCGCCAATACAAACGACGTGCCAAAGGAATAGGGGTGCGCCTGGGGGGCCTTGTCGCGAGCGCCGAAGGTTCCCCGGGGGGTGACGCGCAGGTCACCGGCTTCGCCATCGACCACCGCAAGGTTGCCCCCGGCACGGTGTTCGGGGCGTTTCGCGGCGCGCGCGTCAATGGCGAGGATTATATCCGCGCCGCGGTTGCTGCCGGGGCCGTGGCGGTGGTGACGCGCACCGGGGTGCCGGTCGCAGGCGCCTTTGCCATCCACGCCGATGAACCGCGCGCGGTTTTCGCGCGATTGGCGGCGAAATTCTTTGCGCCCTTCCCGGCGGTCACCGTTGCCGTCACCGGCACCAACGGCAAGACCTCCACCGCCGAGCTGACCCGCCAGCTGTGGCGGTTGGCGGGCTTCGTCGCCGCCAGCATCGGCACGCTGGGCGTAACGACCGCGACCGATCAGATCACTACAGGCCTGACCACGCCGGATGTCGTCACCTTCCTCGCCAACATGGCCGGGTTGCAGCGCGAAGGCATCACCCATGCCAGTTTCGAAGCCAGCAGCCATGGGCTGGACCAATATCGCACCGAAGGCCTGCCGGTGGCGGTGGCTGCCTTCACCAACCTGTCGCGCGACCATCTCGATTATCACGGCGACATGGACGCGTATTTCGCTGCGAAACTGCGGTTGTTTACTGAAGTTGTCGATGGCGATGGCGCGGTGGTGGTGTGGGCGGACGATGGAAGCTGGTCCGATCGGGTCGTTGCGGCAGCAAAGGCGCGCGGCCTGCGTGTGCTGACTGTGGGGCAGGGCGGCGAGGCGCTGCGCCTCGTCTCGCGCACCCCGACCCCGCTCGGCCAGACGCTTGAAATCGCAGCCGAGGGCAAGGTCCACAGGGTCGCGTTGCCGTTGATCGGCGCCTACCAGGCGGCAAATGCGCTCGTCTCGGCCGGCCTCGTCATCGCCACAGGCGGCGGTGTCGCTGCAACCTTGGCCAATCTCGCGCGGGTCCAGCCGGTGCGCGGCCGGCTCGAACGCGCCGTCATCACCCGTGCCGGCGCGCCGGTCTATGTCGATTATGCCCATACGCCGGACGCCATCGAAGCCGCCGCCGCCGCGCTGCGGCCGCACACCAAAGGCCGGCTGATGCTAGTCTTCGGTGCCGGCGGCGACCGCGACCAGGGCAAGCGGCCGTTGATGGGGGCGATGGCCGCGCAGGTTGCCGATACGGTGATCGTCACCGACGACAACCCGCGATCGGAAGACCCTGCGGCTATCCGCGCCGCGATCCTGGCCGCAGCGCCGGATGCCCGCGAAGTGCCGGACCGGCGCACCGCAATCGCTGCTGCCATATCCGCAGCCGGTGCCGATGACGTGGTGCTTGTCGCAGGCAAGGGCCATGAGCAGGGCCAGATTGTGGGCGTCCAGGTGCTGCCGTTCGACGATGTGCAAGCGGCGCGGGAGTGCGCTGCATGAGCGGGGACACACTGTTCCTCCCCCTCAGGGGGTAGGTGAGTCGCGCGGCGTCGCGAAGGCGACCTCCGTCGCAGGCGCGGCGGGTGGGAGTCACCCCAGCCTCGACACCTGTGGACCCCCACCCGCCGCGCCAAGAGGCGCGAGTCGTCTCCTCCCTGAGGGGGAGGAACAGATGAAACCTCTCTGGACCGCCGCCGAAATCGCCGCAGCGACTGGCGGCACCATCCACGGCGACTTCACCGCGTCCGGCGTCGCCTTCGACAGCCGCGAGATCATCGGCGGCGAGCTGTTTGTCGCCATGCCCGGCGCCGCCACGGACGGGCACCATTTCGTCCCCCAGGCCCTCGCACGCGGCGCCGCCGGCCTGCTGGTATCGCAGCCTGCCGATGCGCCGCATGTGCTTGTTGCCGACACCGTCGCCGCCCTCATCGCGCTCGCCATCGCCGCGCGTGACCGCGCCCCGGCGCTGCGCATCGGCGTCACCGGATCCGTCGGCAAGACCGGCGTCAAGGAAGCGCTGAAACTGGCGCTGGCGCGCTTCGCCCTCGACGCCGTCCATGCGTCGGTGAAAAGCTACAATAACCACACCGGCGTGCCGCTCAGCCTGGCGCGGATGCCGCGCGAAACCCATTTCGGCGTCTTCGAGATGGGGATGAACCACGCCGGCGAACTCGCCGAACTGACGCAACTGGTGCGGCCCGACATCGCTGTCATCACCTGGATCGCCTCGGCGCACCTCGAATATTTCGCTAACGAAGCCGGCATCGCCGACGCCAAAGGTGAGATTTTCGCTGGCCTGCAACCCGGCGGCACCGCCATCATCCCGTTCGATAGTCTCCACTACGCCCGGCTGCACGCCCACGCCGCCTCGCACGCCACGCACATCGTCAGCTTCGGCCTCAACCCCGGCGCCGACGTGTTCGCCGAACAGATCGCCCTCCACCCCGATTGCAGCTGCGTCACCGCGCGTATCGGCGGCCAAAAGCTTACCTTCAAGGTCGGCATGGCCGGGCGCCACTGGGTCGGCAACGCGTTGGCGGTGCTCGCCGCCGTCCACGCCGCCGGGGGTGATCTGGCGCTGGCCGGGCTGGCGCTGGCGGAACTGACCGACCTGCCCGGCCGCGGGCAGCGCCTTCGCGTTGCTGCCCGAAACGGCTCCGCAGTCGTCATCGATGAGAGCTACAACGCCAACCCCGCCTCCATGGCGGCGTCGCTCGCGGTGCTGGCGGACATAACCCCCAAAAACACGGGCCGCCGGCTGGCCGTGCTCGGCGCGATGCGTGAACTCGGGGTGCAATCCGATGCGCTCCACGCCGAGCTGGCCCCATATATTGTGGCCGCCGGTGTTCATTCCATAATAGTTGTGGGTAACGAGATGAAACCGCTGGCGACCGCCCTTGGCCGCCAGCTACAGGTTATCCATGTCGCCGACGCCGCAGCCGCGCAAACCGAGCTCGAGCGGCTGCTCGGCGCCGATGACGTCCTGCTCGTCAAGGGGTCGAACAGCGTCCGGCTGGGCGACCTCGTGGCCGGTTTGAAAAATCGGGAGCCCAGCAGTTGATCAACGCCATCGCCAATTGGGCCGAGTTCGAGGGCATCCTCAATCTGTTCCGCTACATCACCTTTCGGTCGATGGGGGCGCTGGTCACGGCGCTGCTCATCGCGCTGCTCATCGGGCCACGCTTCATCGTGTTCCTGCGCGCCCGCCAGGGCAAGGGCCAGCCGATCCGCGAGGACGGCCCGGCGTCGCACCTGCTGACCAAAAAGGGCACACCGACGATGGGTGGCCTGATGATCCTCATCGCGCTCACCGTCTCGACCCTGTTGTGGATGGACTTTGGCAACGGCTTTGTCTGGGCGTGCCTGTTCGTGACATTGGGCTTCGGTGTCATCGGCTTCCTCGACGATTACGACAAGGTGACCAAGCGCAGCCACGCCGGCCTGTCGGGCCGCACGCGCTTGCTGCTTGAATTCTTCATCGCCGGCCTCGCCTGCACCTGGATCGCCAGCCGCACCGGCACGACGTTGTATCTGCCGTTCCTGAAAGTCGCCGGGCTGGCGCTCGGGCCGTTATACATATTGTTCGCCGCCTTCATCGTCACCGGCTTCGGCAATGCGGTGAACTTGACCGATGGCCTTGACGGGCTGGCGACGATGCCGGTCGTCATCGCGGCCGCCGCCTTCGCCATCATCGCCTATCTGGTCGGCAACATCCGCTTTTCCGATTATCTCGGGGTCCATCATGTGCCAGGCTCGGGTGAACTCGCGGTGTTTGCCGCCGCCCTCATCGGTGCGTGTCTGGGCTTCCTTTGGTACAACGCCCCGCCGGCGGCGGTGTTCATGGGCGACACAGGCAGTTTGGCGCTCGGCGGCGCGCTCGGCAGCATCGCCGTTATCACCAATCACGAGATGGTGCTGATCATCGTCGGCGGGCTGTTCGTGCTCGAAACCGTCAGCGTCATCGTCCAGGTCATCAGCTTCAAGACCACTGGCAAGCGCGTCTTCCGCATGGCGCCGATCCACCATCATTTCGAGCAGTTGGGCTGGGCGGAATCAACCGTCGTCATCCGCTTCTGGATCATCTCGATCATGCTCGCCCTCGCCGGGCTGGCAACGTTGAAGCTGCGGTGAGGGGGGGCGTTTCTTCTCCTCCTCCTCAGGGGGGAAGCGACTCGCGCGCAGCGCGGCGGGTGGGGGTCCACACGTGGCGGCGCGTATGGACCCCCAAGTCCGCCTTCGGCGTCTCTCGCCTTCCCCCTGAGGGGGAGGATTTTTCCGCGTGATCACCTCCCCCACCTTTGCCGGCAAGACCTATGGCGTCTTCGGCCTTGCCCGCAGCGGCCTCGCCGCGGTCGCCGCGCTCACCGCCTCGGGTGCGACCACCTGCAACTGGGACGACGGGGAAGCGGCACGCGCGGCGTTCCCCGGCCCGCAGACCGACCTCCACAACGCCGACCTCACCACCCTCGACGCCCTGATTGTGTCCCCCGGCGTGCCCCATGAAGCGCCCCTGTTTGTGAAAGCCGTCGCCGCCCAAATCCCCGTCATCGGCGACATCGAGCTTTTCGCCCAAGCGCGGCCCTCGCTGCCGGCCCACGCCGTCGTCGGCATCACCGGCACCAACGGCAAATCGACGACGACCGCGCTCATCCATCACATCCTTACTGCCGCCGGCCGCGATGCCCGCATGGGCGGCAACATCGGGCTGCCAATCCTGTCGCAGCAGCCGCTCTCCGAAAACGGCATCTACGTCCTCGAACTATCGTCGTATCAGCTCGACCTGA
>JAYUUE010000386.1:0-2586 GCA_043754785.1 Polymorphobacter sp.
GCCTATGAGGTGACGCGGATGAACGACATGGTCGCGGCCGGGCTGCTGGATGTTACAGAGCCGACCGTGGTGCCGTGGGGCGGCCTGCCCGTAGCGCACCAGTCGATGTGGGACAACCGTCATTCCGGCGCGACCTACATCGTCAACCACGCGCTGCCCGCGATGGGGCTGCGATCACGCGACGAACTTTACGAAGCATGGGCGGCCTCGGCGGACGATCTGGCGCCATCTGCCCCCGTTGAGGAAGCCTGACGATGAGCACGGCGACACACACGACGGCGGGCGGGCGGCTGGGAGGCAAGGTGGCATTGATTACCGGAGCGGCCGGCAATCTGGGGCAGGCGATTGCCCGGCGCTATCTCGATGAAGGTGCGACGGTGGTGTTTTCGGGCCGCGATCGCGCGCGCACCGATGCCGCGCGCGATGCGGCGATTGCCGCAGCGGACGTTGCCGCGGATCGCGCCTTCACCGTTGTCATCGATGGCGCTGATGCTGAAAGTGTGCGTGCCGGCATCGCCGAGGTCGTGGCGCGCTATGGCCGCGTCGACGTGCTGGTCAACAACGCCGGCTCAGCGGGGCCCAAGCAGCCGCTGGAGAATCTACCGCTGAGCCGGGACGATCTTGCGGCGTTGCAGGCCGGCGGCAGCAGCGATGGCGAAACCGTGGGCGACGCCGCGCGCAACATCATGGTGGTGGCGTGGAACATGGTGCGTGCCGCGGCGGGCGCGATGGGCGATGGCGGATCGGTCATCAACGTCTCGACGATTTTCTCGCGCACCGAATATTATGCGCGGGCGGCCTATACCGTGCCCAAGGCGGCCATGAACGCCATGTCGCGCGAAATGGCGGCCGAGCTTGGCCCCAGGGGTATCCGCGTCAATCTGCTGTTCCCGGGTCCGATCGCCAGCGAGCGCATTCGCACCGTTTTTGCCACCATGGACGGCCTGCGCGGTGATGAGCCTGGCGCCACGGCAAAACACTTTTTCGATCTGATGGCGCTCGAGCGAAGTGTCGAAGGCGCACCAAAGACCAAGACCTTCCCGACTCCCGCCGACATTGCCAACACCTGTGTGTTTCTGGGATCGGACGAATCGGCCGCTTTCGCCGGTCATGATTTCGAAGTTACCCATGGCATGCGGGTGGCGGGCGAATCGCGTTCGACCTTTGCGTCGCGGCCGGCCATGCGGCCGGTCGATGGGGATGGTCTGGGCGTACTGGTTGCCGCCGGCAGTCAGACCGAGGATGCGATGGCCCTGGCGCGGGTCCAGGCCGATTGCGGCGCGCGCGTGTTGCTGGGATTTCACAGCAAGGCCGCGGCCGACGAGGTTGCCGAGAAGCTCGGCTCCGACCATCGGATCATCGTCGCCAATTTCGATCGTCATGACCATGTTGCGATGGACCAGGCACTTGCCGATTTCACGGCAAGGCATTTTCCGATCACAGGGGCGCTGGTCTTGCCGACGCGCCCAGCCGGCTATTTTTCGGGCGCGCTTGGAGAAGCCAGCGACGCCCAGGTCGAACGTTTTGTCGATGACGAGCTCGAAGCGAATATTGCGGTGGCGCGGACGCTCAGCCGCTACTGGAAGCGGCAGGACGGGCTGCTGCACGATCCGCGGTTCGTCTTTGTTTCGAATGGCGACGATGGTGCCGGCAATCAATATGCCAATGTGTTGCGCGCCGCGCTTGAAGAACTGATCCGGGTCTGGCGCGAGGAAAGTGCCGTCGATGCCGCCCACGGCCGACGGTCACGTGCCGAATGGGGCAATCAGATCCTTCGCTACACCAACGCGGAAGCCGAGAGCCTGAGTTTCGCGGCGGGCCAGGCGGCGTGCATCCTGCTGACCGAACGCAAGCTCAATTCGATCAACATGTATCTGCCTGCCAGTATCGCCGACGCGACGGGCGCCAAGCGTGCCATGGTCGGTACGACGGAAAATATCACCGGGCTGCATCTGGGCAAGGTGGCGCTGATCACCGGCGGCTCGGCGGGTATCGGCGGCCAGGTGGCGCGGTTGCTGGCGCTGGCCGGCGCCAAGGTGATGATGGTGGCGCGGCGCGAAAGCGAGCTGGCCGCGGCACGCGAGCGCATCATCGGCGAGCTCGAGGACATCGGTTTTTCGGGGGTCGAACGCCGGGTGCGGACTTTGGCCAATGTCGATGTGGCCGACATGGCGAGCTTGAAGCATGCGGTCGACGAGACGGTTCGGACGTTTGGGCGCATCGATTATCTGATCAACAATGCCGGCGTGTCGGGTGCCGAGGAGATGGCCGTCGATATGGACTTGCAGGCGTGGCGCAACACGCAGAACGCCAATCTGATTTCCAACTATGCGTTGATGCACATGGTGGTGCCGATGATGAAGCGTCAGGGCTCGGGCTATATCCTCAATGTTTCCAGCTATTTTGGCGGCGAGAAGTTCCTTGCCGTCAGCTATCCCAACCGCACCGACTATGCGGTGTCAAAGGCCGGGCAGCGCGCCATGGTTGAGAGTATGGCCCGGCATCTGGGGCCGGAAATCCAGATCAACGCCATTGCACCGGGGCCGGTCGATGGCGACCGGCTGGCGGGGCTGGGCGGTAAGCCGG
>JAYUUE010000387.1:0-7606 GCA_043754785.1 Polymorphobacter sp.
CGTCGCCACCCCCAGCTGCAAATCACGCCCCGGCACCACTGCATAGGTGCGATTGTTGCGCTGCCCGACCGGCGAGCGGTTGGTCGCATAGAAAATCTCGATCATGTTGGTCTTGGCCAGCGCCGGATTGGCGGCAAAGGCGTTGGGCACGCCGTTCAAGAACACCGTCGGCGCCGGCATCAGCCGCATCGGCGGCTGGTAGAACGACAGAGCCACCGTGACGCCGACAATGACGAACAGCAGGGTGATCGGGATACGGCGCATAAAAGGGGTTTTAGCGATTGTTACGGCCCGGCAAAAGTCTTTCCTCCCGTCAGGTGGAAGGCGGGAGACGCGCTCTTTCGCGGTTCCGGTGGGGGTCTCGCGCGGTGCGCCGATCACCCGAAAACCACCAGCTTCCCCCGCACCCCGCCGCCACCTATCGTGTCGCCAGATTTTGGGGATCGCCCACCATGCCGACTACGCACTTGCGCACCTGCCACCTTTGCGAAGCCAATTGTGGCATCATTGTCACTACCCAGGCACGCGAAATCCTCTCGATAAAGGGCGACCCCGACGATCCGCTGAGCCGCGGCCATATCTGCCCCAAGGCCACCGCCATCGCGGATCTGGAGAATGACCCCGACCGCCTGCGCACCCCAATCAAGCGCACCAACGGCACGTGGCAACCCATTGCGTGGGACACCGCCTACAGCGAAATCGCAGCAAAACTTGTCGCCATCCGCGCCAGCAGCGGCGAAGCGGCAATCTACACCGGCAACCCCAACGCGCATAACTACAGCGTCGCGCCGCAAATCCCACTGCTGCGCAAGGCCCTTGGCGCGAAAGCCATGTACTCCGCCAGCAGTGTCGACCAAGTGCCGGCGCAGCTCGTCCAGATGTGGATGTACGGCCATAATGCGCTGTTCCCGATCCCGGATATCGATCGCACGCAGCACATGCTGATCATCGGCGGCAACCCGCTCGCGTCGAACGGCAGCCTGTGGACAGTCCCCGACGTCAAGCAGCGCATTCACGACCTGCAAGCCCGCGGCGGCCGCCTGACGGTTATCGATCCGCGCCGCACCGAAACCGCCGCTATCGCCGACGCCCACCACTTCATCCGTCCCGGCAGTGACCCGGCGCTGCTCGTCGCGCTGCTGTTGGCGCTCGACGAAGCCGGCCGCGTCAACCCCGGTCGCCTCCTGCCAATGCTCACCGGCTGGGATGCGCTTTGGCAGGCATTGCGCAAGTTCGAAATCCCAGTCCTTGCCGCTGCCTGCGGCATCGATGCCGCCATCATCCGCGACCTTGCAGGGCAGATCGGCAATGGCGAGCCCGCCATTGTCTATGGCCGCATCGGCATCTCCACCGCCGCTTTCGGCACCCTCAACAACTGGCTGGTGCAATTGCTCAACATCGCCACTGGCAACCTCGATCGTGCTGGCGGCACGATGTTCACCACTCCGGCCGTCGACATCGTCGCGCAGACCGGTCCCGGCACGCGCGGGCGCTTCCACAGCCGCGTCTCCGGCCATCCGGAAGTACTAGGCGAGTTCCCCGCCGTGGCGCTCACCGAGGAAATCGCCACGCCGGGCGCAGGTCAGATCAAGGCGCTGTTCGTCGTCGCCGGCAATCCGGTGCTGTCCGTGCCCGACGGCAGCGCGCTCGACGCGGCGCTCGAAAGCCTCGACCTGATGGTCAGCATCGACATGTATGTGACCGCCACCAGCGCCCATGCCGATTACATCCTGCCGCCGTGCGGTCCGCTGGAAAAGGACCATTATCCGTTGTTTCTGGCGCCGCTCGCCATCCGCAACTTCGCCAAATATTCAACGCCGGTGTTCGGCCAGACTCCGGGCACCAGGAATGATTGGGAAATCGTGGCTGAGCTCACCCGTGCCATTGCAGGTGCACAAGGTCAGGCGCTGCCCGATATCGTGCCGCCACGCGAAAACCTGGACCGGATGCTCCAAAACGGTCCGCACAAGCTAACACTCACAGACGTCGAAGCGCATCCGCACGGCCGCGATTTCGGCGCGCTCGAACCGCGTTTGCCTGACCGCCTGCGCACGGCCGACAAGACCATCCAGTGCGCCACCCCTGAGTTACTCGACGATCTATCAGGCCGCTTTGCCGCTTGGCTGACGGCAACACCCGCTGAAGGCCTCGTCCTGATCGGCCGCCGGCATGTCCGCAACAACAACAGCTGGCTGGCCAACTCGCACCGCCTCGCCAAGGGCCCGAACCGCTGCACGTTGATGATCGCCCCCGCCGACGCCGAAGCGCGCGGTATCGGTGACGGCGATCTCGTCGCCGTCAGCAGTAGCGCCGGGCGTATCGAAATCGCCGCCGAAGTCACCAATCAGGTCATGCCCGGCGTTGTTTCGATGCCGCACGGCTTCGGCCATTGCCGCCCCGGCGTCCAGCTGTCGGTTGCTCAAAGCCGCCCCGGTGCTTCGATCAACGATCTCACCGAACGCGGTCGCATCGACCCGCTGTCAGGCAATGCCGCGCTTGTCGGCACGCCGGTGACTGTCGTTTCCATAGCGTCAATGGTTGCAGCCGAATAGAAGCCCGGCTAAGAGGCGCGCCATATGGCATTCAAACTCCCCGACCACACCGACCGCGCCAAGGCTGCGGCGGAAGCCCGCAAAGCCGCCCTGGACAAGTTCAAGAGCGCGCCGCCACCCGACGAAGCCGCTCTCGCCGCGCGCGCCAAGGCCGCCGAAAAGCGCGCCGAACGCGAGGAACAGCGCAAGGTCGAACGCGCCGAAGCTGCCGTCCGCGCCGAGGAGGCCCGTCTGGCAAAGGAAGCGGAAGCCGTAGTAAAAGCTGAACAAGCCAGGCTTGAAGGCATCGCCCGCGAAGCCGCCCAAAAGGCCGCCCGAGACGCCCGCTACGCCGCTCGGAAAAAGGGCCGGTAGTAAGCAGCCTCCAACGTTTGGGGCCGGCGGCCCCAAACCCCATTCGACAGGCTGTTATCCCTGATATCAGCCTAGGGAAGATTTAGACCGCACAAAAGAAATTAGCGGTGGTCATGCCAGCCAACGCTGGCATGACAAGATCAAACGAGCACTCGATGGCTCGAAAGCCAACTGTCGCGCTACTTCATGGGCACGGCGCCCGGCGTGCCGCATTTAGCAAACTTGCCCTTGCCATCCTTGCAGCGCACGCCCGTCGCCGGCGCTGACGCCACCGTTGGACATTTGGTGAACTTGCCCTTGGCATCCTTGCATGGTGCGGCAAATGCCGGCGCCGACAAGCCACCAACAGCAACTGCCACCAGCACCGCTAATTTCAATGTCCTGATCATCACGCTCTCCCTAATGTCGCAGCGTAAAGGCTAGGCGACACACGATGGGGATGCGAATGAAAACTTCATCATACCCCGGACAGCGCCTGAGCGCCGGCCGGGGCGATGCGATTAGACCTTTGCCGGCTTGCGCTTGATATCCGCCCAGACCTTTTTGTAGCTCAGATAGCCAAGGCCCGTCATGATCAGCAAGAAGATGACTGCTGCCACGCCCGTTGCCTTGCGCGCTTCCAGCTTGGGTTCGGCAGTCCAGGTCAGGAATGTCGCCACATCGGCAGCATAGTTCGCCCGGGTGCTTTTGGTGCCATCGGTATATGTCACTTGCTCGTCGGCAGCCAGCGGCGGCGGCATGGCGATGAAAGCCGAGTGGAACCACGGATTGTAATACAGCCCCTCGGGCGCCTTCAACGTCTTTGGCACTTCATCGCGATAGCCGAGCAGCAGCGAATGGACATAGTTGGTGCCGTCCTCACGCGCCTTGGTAATCAGCGACAGATCGGGCGGCAGCGCACCGTTCTGCGCCGCTCGCGCGGCGACGTCGTTCGGGTAAATCAGCGGAAACTTGTCGGCTGGCGTGCCCTTGCGCGTTGTCGGCTCACCGGCGTCGTCGATGCTCGGAACGTCATAACTGACGGCGATCGCCTTGATCTCGGCCGGCGAGAAACCGAGATCGGCGAGGTCACGGAAGGCGACGCGCTTGATCGAGTGACACGCCGAGCAGACTTCACGATAAACCTGAAAACCGCGCTGCAGCTGCTTGCGGTCAAAGGTGCCGGTAATCCCCAGATTGCCGATGCCATTGTGCGTCCACACCATTTCCTCGGGGTGGTGAACAACGGCCTTTACCGGATCGGGAACAACCGGCTCGCGTGGCTGCACCGCGCCCCACAAGACGGCGATGCAGAAGAACAGCCCAACAGCCAAAGCGCCAAGACGAACCATCTGATAGACCCTTATTCCGCCGGCTGCGCGGCAAGCCCGGCGCCAGGCGTTCCCGCTCCGCTGCGACCGTATTTGGCGAGCACCGCTTCGGAAATCGATTTCGGCAGCGGCAGCGTCTTTTCAAAACGACTGACCAGCGGGATGATGATTAGGAAATGCGCGAAATAATAGGCAGTCAACACCTGGCTCAGCCGAACCCAGGGCTCCTCGGCCGGCTTGCCACCGCAGATGCCAAGCACAATCGCCACCGCGACGAACACCCAGAACAGGATACGGTTGAGCGGACGATAGCTGTTTGAGCGGACCGGCGAAGTGTCGAGCCACGGCAAGAAAAACAGCAGCAGGATGGCGGCAAACATTGCCAGCACGCCCATCAGCTTGGCCGGAATGAACAGGAAATTGACCGTAAAGGCTCGGAGAATCGCGTAAAATGGCCAGAAATACCATTCGGGAACGATATGCGCCGGCGTCGACAAGGGATTGGCGGGGATATAATTGTCCGGCTCACCGAGCAAGTTCGGTGCAAAGAATACCATCGCGGCGAACAGCGTCAAATAAACGCCAAGCCCGAAGAAATCCTTGGCAGTGTAGTAGGGGTGAAACGGTATGGTATCTGCCTCCGTCTTCACAGCGATCCCCGTCGGATTGTTCGACCCTGGGATGTGCAGCGCCCAGACGTGCAGTATGATCACACCAAAGATCACGAAGGGCAGCAAATAATGCAGCGAAAAGAAGCGGTTGAGCGTCGCATTATCCGGCGCGAAGCCGCCGAGCAGCAGCGTCTGGATGTAGGTGCCCACTACCGGAATCGCCGAGAATAACCCGGTGATCACAGTGGCGCCCCAGAAGCTCATCTGGCCCCAGACCAGCACATACCCCATGAAGGCCGTCGCCATCATCAACAGGAAGATGACCAGACCGAGCATCCACAACGTCTCGCGCGGCGGCTTGTACGAGCCATAATACAGCCCGCGGAAAATATGGATGTAAACCACCAGGAAGAAGAAGCTGGCGCCCACGGCGTGCATGTAACGGAACATCCAGCCATTGTTCACATCGCGCATGATGTGTTCGACCGTGTCGAAGGCGACTGTCGTATTGGCCGCGTAGTGCATCCCCAGGATCACCCCGGTGATGATCTGGATGACCAACGCCACCCCGGCAAGGACGCCGAAGTTATAGAAATAATTCAGGTTCCGCGGCGTCGGATAACCGGCACCCAATGCGCCGTAAACGAAACGCGGCAGCGGCAGCTGCCTGTCGAAGAACTTGCCGATGTCGGTTGTCGGCTCATACTGCTTGGCCCAGGGAAAGCTCATCTGATGCTCCTCAACCGATCGTCACGGCAGTGTCGGACCGGAATACATACGCCGGCACTTCAAGATTTTTCGGCGCCGGGCCGGACCGGATGCGCGCCGCGGTATCATATTGCGAACCATGGCACGGGCAGAAGTAACCACCGAAATCGCCGCGATTTTCCCCGGTTCCGGCGCCCAGCGGCACACAACCGAGATGGGTGCAGACGCCAAGCGTGATCAGCCATTCCTGCTTGCCCGGCTTGGTGCGCTCGGCAAGCGTCTGCGGATCGCGCAGTGATTTGACATCCACCTTGTTGGCGGCGGCGATTTCTTCCGGCATCAGGCGCCGCGCGAACACCGGCTTGCCGCGCCAGCTGACCTTGATTGCCTGCCCCGGCTGCACGGCGGCGAGATCGACGTCAATCGATGCCAGCGCCAGCACATCAGCGGATGGGTTCATCTGGTTGATCAACGGCCATACGACAGCAGCCGCTCCGGCGGCAGCAAAGGCCCCGGTGGCAATGTACAGAAAATCCCGGCGCCGCTCACCCTCTGGGGGGAGCATGGCAGCGGTGGAGCGCTGCGTTTCGCTGGCCATCATTACCCTCTTTAAACAAATTTCGTGCCGGCGCGCCCCTGTGATGAGCCGGCGGTTGTGCCGCAATAGCCGTGTCACACCGCCGAACGCAACGGCGTTTTTGGTGGCAAATTGGCGCGGGCCACCATGACGCCGCCGGATGATAGCACAGCTATATTGGCATTACAGGGTTCCGCTATCGGTGTGGATGCGGTTAAAGGGCGCAATGGATTCGCTCGATGATCAGCAAGCTGCCGCCCAAGCCTGGTTCCGGTCCTTGCGCGACAGTATCTGCACCGCGCTGGAAGCGCTTGAGGACGACGGTGATGGTCCTGCCTCCGCCGGGCGGTTTCAACGCACCGCCTGGGATCGTCCCGATCCGTCCGGGGCGCACGGCGGCGGCGGCGTCATGTCGGTGTTGAAGGGCCGGGTGTTCGAAAAGGCCGGCGTCAACATATCCACCGTCCATGGCCAGTTCTCGCCCGAATTCGCCAAGCAAATCAACGGCGCCGGTGAAGACCCTCGCTTCTTCGCCACCGGCATCAGCCTGGTCATCCACCCGAGCAACCCACATGTGCCGGCCATCCACATGAACACCCGTTTCCTGGTAACAACGAAGCGTTGGTTCGGCGGCGGTGTCGATTTGAACCCCGCCATCCCCGATGATGCCCAGACCGCCGCCTTCCATGCCGCCGTCGCGGCGATGTGCGACAGCCACGATCCAGCCCACCATCCCAAGTTCAAGCAATGGGCGGAGGAATATTTCTGGGTTCCGCACCGCAATCGCCACCGCGGCGTCGGCGGCATCTTCTACGATCATCTGACTGCCGATTGGGACAAGGATTTCGCCTTCACACAAGGGGTGGGCAAGACCTTTCTCGACATCTACCCCCGGCTCGTGCGCGAAAAAATGCACCTGCCGTTCACCGCAGAAGAACGATTGCAACAGTTGCGTTATCGCGGGCTTTATGCCGAATTCAACCTTGTCTATGATCGCGGCACTACCTTCGGGCTCAAAACCGGCGGCAATGTCGATGCGATCCTGATGAGCCTGCCCCCCGAAGCGCGCTGGGATTGATCATGACCCTTGTTCCCGTGCCCACTGGCGAAATCGCCACCATTGTCACCAGCTTGGAAATGCTGCTGCCCCCGCCGGTCACCGAACCCAGCAAGTCGGCGCTGCGCCTCGAACATTGGCCGGCGCCGGTCGACCGCGGCCGCTACCTCTGGCTGTTCCGCCACATCGGTGCGCCGTGGCTGTGGCGCGGCCGACTGGTGCTGGAAACCGAGGCCTTGGGTGCCATCCTCGACGCGCCGACGACCAGCGTCCATGTCGCTACCCGCCGCGACGGCACGCCAGTGGGCTTGCTCGAACTCGATTTTTCGATGCCCGAAACGTGCGAAATCGCCTATTTCGGCCTGATCCCGGGGATGACCGGCAACGGCCACGGCAGCTGGCTGATGGCGCATGCACTGAAGCTCGCATGGGTTGAT
>JAYUUE010000388.1:0-2574 GCA_043754785.1 Polymorphobacter sp.
TCTGCGCGAGCGGCTGACCGACCTTGATGACCTTTCGAACCGGCTGCTGCGGATTGTCTCGGGGCAGCTCGGCACGGCGGCGCAATCGGGGATCAAGGGCGACACCATCCTGATCGCGCGCAATCTGGGGCCGGCAGAACTGCTGGAATATGACAAGCGCTTCCTGCGCGGTGTGGTGATGGAGGAAGGCAGCCTGACGGCGCATGTCATCATCGTGGCGCGCGCCATGGGTGTGCCGGTGCTGGGGCGGGTGCAGGATCTGTTCGCGCAGGTGTCGGATGGTGACGAACTGATCGTCGATGCCGGCAATGGCGCGCTGCTGGTGCGGCCGCAGGCGGCGATGATCACTTCGTATGAAGCGATGCGCGTCTTGAAGGCGAAGCAGGCGGAGAAGTTTGCAGCGGTCAAGGACTTGCCGGCGATCAGCCGCGACGGCCAGCGGGTGGCCATCATGATGAACGCCGGACTTGCTGATGATGCCCAGGCGCTGGACATGACCGGCGCCGATGGCATCGGGCTGTTCCGCACCGAGTTTCAGTTTCTGGTTTCGGCGACGCTGCCACGGCGGGAACGCCAGCAGGCGCTCTACACGACCGTGCTCGATGCGGCGGGATCACGCCCGGTGGTGTTTCGCACCGTCGATATCGGCGGCGACAAGGCGGTGCCGTATCTGCAAGGCGCCGGCGGCGCTGAGGAGGAAAATCCGGCGATGGGCTGGCGCGCGCTGCGGCTGGCGCTGGGCCGGGCAGGGCTGATGAAGGTGCAGGCGCGGGCGTTGCTTGAAGGCGCTGCGGGGCGCACACTCAATGTGATGTTCCCGATGGTCAGCGAGCCGTGGGAATTCGTCGAGGCTAAGGCGCTCGTCGAGGACCAACGGAAATTGCTGGCACGCCAGGGCCATGCCCTGCCGGCGCATGTACGCTATGGTGCAATGATCGAGGTGCCGGCGCTGATCGAGATGCTCGATGTGCTGTTGCCGTTGACCGACTTTGTCTCGGTGGGCACCAATGACCTGACGCAGTTCCTGTTTGCCGCCGACCGCGCCAACCCGCGGCTGGCGGACCGTTACGACTGGCTGTCGCCGGCAATTTTGCGGGTGTTGCGGCGGATCGTGCGCGCCGCCGGCGCCGCCCGGGTACCGGTCACGGTGTGCGGCGAGATGGGCGGGCGGCCGCTCGAGGCGCTGGCGCTGCTGGCGCTGGGGGTGGAGAGCCTGTCGATCACCCCGGCAGGGGTGGGGCCGATCAAGGCGATGGTGCGTTCAGCCAACCTTGGGCAATTGCAGACTGCGATGGCTGGCTGGCTCGATGCGCCGGGCGTGGATATCCGCAGGGTGCTGGGTGCGGCGGCGGCGGCGCAGGGGGTCGAGCTGGGCTAGTGTCTGGTCCTCCCGGGGGAGAGTTCACGCGCCCCAATCGCCGAACGGCAGGATGGCCCCATACGGCACGAGTCCAGCGATGTCGCCCCGTTCGCGCCGGCGATAGGCATCGGCGACGATGCACGCCTGTTGCTCCACACCATAGCGGCTGAATGGCTTGCCCGGTGCCAATACATAGCCATAACGCGCCAGTGGCGGGCGGGTGATGATGAGGTTGCGGCCCTTTTGCACCTGCCAGACATGGACCATTTCGTGAACGAAATGCGCGCGCATGCCCAGCGGTTCGGCAGCATAATCGGCGCACCAGTCAAAGCCGTTCGGGTGGCACCAGATATGGCCGTCGGGCGCCATCGTCACCCAAAAGGGGTGAAACATCCAGAACTTGCGGTGGCGGACGCTGGTTTGTGCTGGGTCGAGCGCTGCGCCGAAGACGCTGTCGACAAGGGCAATCTCCGCCGGCGTCAGCGGCCGGTCGGCATTAGTGCTGGGCATGACCGGCGTGTGGATCGGGCATTGGCGCCATAGCCGGTGCCATCGCCGATGGCGCGCGCACTTCGGCGGTGGTCGTGACCCGTGCCCCGCTGCCGAAGCTGAGCGTCAACGGTATCGTTTTCGGCGCCCCCGCCATGCCAAAGATCATCAGATGGTTGCCTCCTGTCGCCAGCAACACCTTGGCGCCGGCCGGCACCGGCAGTGAATCGAGTTTGGCCATCTTCATCACACCACCGGCCATTGACATGCTGTGCAGTTCAACGCGCAGGCCAGGTGAGGTCACCGCGACCATTTTGTCGGGTTGGCCACCGCCGGTAATGGTCAGATAACCGGCGGCGGGACGGCCCGGCACGGCGGCGGCGCGGATCCAGGCATCGCTGGCGTGCGGTTTCGTGCGGTCCCAGGCCTCCTTCACCGGCGGTGTGGCCGCGAGGGCCGGCGTTGCGATCAGCAACGAAAGGGCAATGGCACGAAGCATCGCTGGTAGTTCCTCATTGTGTGGCTGCCCTATAAACCCTGCTCACGCGCCTGTCATCGCAGAGGTGACGCCCGTGCGGCCATGGTCTAGACACGCGCCATGACGCTGCGCATTGCGACCTGGAACATCAATTCGGTGCGGTTCCGCCTCGATATTGTCGAGCGGTTTCTGGTGCACCACAACCCCGACATCCTGTGTTTGCAGGAGACCAAGGTCATCGATGGCG
>JAYUUE010000389.1:0-2572 GCA_043754785.1 Polymorphobacter sp.
CGGCCCTGCAACCTGCGCTGCTTCGGCGGTGAGCACGAAAATGCCGGTACCGATGATCCCGCCGATGCCGAGCATCGTAAGCTGGAATGCCCCCAATGTTCGGGTGAGCGATTTCTTTTCCGCTGTCGCCAGAATTGAATCGAGCGACTTGATACGCCAGTTCGCCAAGAATATTTCCTCCGCTCGGCACATGCGGGCAGTGGCCCGGACGCCCCCAGTCCATCAGCGCTCATAGGGACAGGACTTGGGCGGCGGGTCAAGCGCCATCACGTGACAATGCGCCGAAATATGACGTTTCTGATATCACATTCGGCCATGAATGTATTTGAATACCACAGAAAAGCGATGGTATCGTGGTGGCTGGTTCGATACGGGAGCACAATCATGCTGTCTGTTCCGCCCTTGCCCGCCGTGCCGCCTTCCGCTGCGGAAGCCGCAGCACTGGTGGTGCTCGCCGGCAGTCGCGCGGTGATGCTGGCGCAGGTCGAAGCCTGGGCGGCGATCAACAGCGGCAGCAGCAATCTTGCCGGGCTCGACGCGATGGCACGATTGCTGATGGCTGTAGCGCAACCGCTCGGCGGGGTGGCGATGCTGGTCGATGCAGCGCCGGTCGATCATGTCGACGCCGCTGGGCGCGTCACGGCGCTGGCACATGGCTGCAACCTCCACATCGTCAAACGCCCCGATGCGCCGGTGCGCGTCCTGCTGACCGGTCACATGGATACGGTGTTCGCCATCGATCATGCTTTCCAGTCGTGCCGCTGGCTTGCCGACAATACCCTCAACGGCCCCGGCGTCGCCGACATGAAAGGCGGCATCGCGGTGATGTTCGCAGCGCTTGCAGCGCTCGAAGCGTCGGACTTTGCCGACCGGCTGGGCTGGGAAATCGTCATCAACAGCGACGAGGAGGTATCGTCACCTGGATCGACGCCGTTGCTGATCGCAGCAGCCGGGCGCTGCCACTTCGGGCTGACCTTCGAACCGGCGCTGCCCGACGGAACGCTGGCCGGGGCGCGCAAGGGATCGGGCAACTTTTCAGCCATCGTGACCGGCCGCGCTGCCCATGCCGGGCGCGAACCGGAAAAGGGTCGCAATGCACTCCTCGCCGCTGCCGACCTGGCACTGCGGCTAAAGGCGCTGACTGCGCCGGACCTCAGCGTCAATCCGTCCCGGATCGATGGCGGCGGGCCGAACAACATCGTCCCCGACGCGGCGGTGTTGCGCTGGAACATGCGGCCCTCGACCCCCGATGCGGCGTGCCGCGCCCGCGCCGCGGTTGACGTGCTGGTGGCGGAAATCGCCATGGCGCACGAGGTTGCGATTCACGTCCATGGCCATTTCGCCCGGCCCCCCAAACCGCTCGACGCCAACCAGCAACGGCTGTTCGAGCTGGTGCGGTCGTGCGGTGCCGCATTGGGGATGACAATCGGCTGGCGCGATACCGGCGGGGTTTGCGATGGCAACAATCTGGCTGCCACGGGCCTTGCGGTCGTCGACACGCTCGGCCCGCGCGGCGGCGCCATCCATTCGGCCGACGAATTCCTGTGCGCTGACTCGCTTGTCGAACGCGCGCAGCTTGCGGCGCTGGTGCTGATGCGTGTCGCGCAGAACGGCTGGACGCGATGAGCTGGCGCGTGCGCGCGGCGCGGGCGGCCGATTTGCCGGCGCTGATGGACCTGGCGCGCTTGACCGGCGGCGGCTTCACCAACCTGCCTGCCGACGAAGCGGCATTGGCCGAACGGCTGGCACTATCCGATGCCAGCTTCGCGCGCCGCGAAGACGCCCCCGATAACGAACTGTACACCCTGCTCCTCGAACACACCGGCAGCGCGAGAGATGCCGCCGCGGCGACGGCCCGCATCGGCGGCTGCGCCATGGTGTTCAGCCGCATCGGCGCGCGCTGGCCATTCTACAGCTACAAGATCGGCGTGCTGAGCCAGACCTCGAAGGCGCTGGGCCAGACCTTTTCGCTGCCTTTCCTCAGCCTCGTCACCGATCATGATGGCGCCAGCGAGGTCGGCGGGCTTTTTCTTCATCCTGATCTGCGCACTGGCGGACCGGGCTCGGGCGGCCAGGGTTCGGGCAGTTTGGGTCGCTTGTTGGCGCGATCGCGTTATTTGTTCGTGGCGCAGCACCGGGCGCGTTTCGGTGACCGGATGCTGGCAGAATTGCGTGGTGTTCTTGATGACGACGGCAATTCGCCGTTCTGGGAGGCGATCGGCGCCAAATTCTTCGGCATGGGTTTTACCGAAGCCGATCGCTTCAACAGCGTCAACGGCAACCAGTTCATCGCCGACCTGATGCCCAAGCACCCGGTCTATGTCGCGATGCTGCCCGAAACGACGCGCAGCGCGATCGGCTTGCCGCACCCCAGCGGCCGCGCAGCGATGCGGATGCTCGAGGGCGAGGGCTTCAGCTACGAAGGCTTCTTCGACATCTTCGACGGCGGCCCGACGATGACTGCACGCACCGACAAGGTGGAAAGCATCGCAAATGCGAAGGCGGTGCAGGTGGTTGATGTGGTGCCGTGCGCGGAAGGATCGAAGGTGCTGGTGGCGACCGGGCACCTGAC
>JAYUUE010000390.1:0-2564 GCA_043754785.1 Polymorphobacter sp.
TCGGCGGCGGTATATGAAGTCAGCGCCGATGGTGCGCTGGAGCGCCTCGACGCGCCGGTAACCCTTGCGCCGGTAACGCTCGCGGCGGCTGCCGCGCCCGGCAACGTGCAACGGCTGCGCGCCAGCGCCCGCGCCAACAGCTTTCGCCCCGATGTCGAGCGCGCCGGCAGTCAGTACGAGGTCAGCCCGGCGCTGATCGATGCCATCGCCCATGTCGAATCGCGCTACAACCCGTCTGCCGTTTCGCCCGCCCGCGCCATCGGCATCATGCAGCTGATGCCCGGCACGGCGCTGGAGCTGGGTGTCGATGCCCGCAACCCGTCCGCCAATATCCGCGGCGGCACCGCCTATTTGCGCAAACTGCTCAACCGTTTCGATGGTGACCTTGTCCGCACCATTGCCGCCTATAATGCCGGGCCGGGTGCAGTCAGCAAGGCCGGCGGCGTCCCCGACTATCGTGAAACCAAGGCTTATGTGACGTCGGTGATGAACCGCCTCGCCGCATTGGCGCAATGAACAGGAGCCGGTCCATGTCCAGTAAAACCATAGCCCTTCCCTCCCTGCTGTCCGCCAGCATCGCCCGCGCCCAGGCGGTCACACTCGATCCGCAAGGATCCGGGGCCATCACCGGAGCGCTTGGCTGGATTCAGGGCACGTTGCTCGGCAGCGTCGCCACCGCCGTTGCCGTAATCGCCGTCGCCAGCGTTGGCCTGCTGATGCTGACCGGCCGCATGAACTGGCGTTTCGGCGCCACGGTGGTCATCGGCCTCTTCATCCTGTTCGGCGCCGGTGCCATCGTTGGCGGCATCCGCGCCGTTGCCACCGGCGCCTGACCATGGCCGATACCGTCCAGCTTGTGCGGGAACCCGTGTTCACGGCACTCACTCGGCCGCAGATGTTCGCCGGAGTTACCTATAGTTTCTTCATCATCAACGTCTTTGTGACGATGGAGCTGTTCCTGGTCACCAAATCCTTTTGGGCGATCCCGCTGGCGCTGGTGTTCCACGGTATCGGCACCATCGCCTGCCTGCGCGAGCCGCGCATCTTCGACTTGTGGCTGCTCCGCGTGCGCCGCGCCCCGCGCACGCGCGGCTTCGGGGTGTGGCGCTGCAATTCGTATCGCAGCTGATGGCGAGCGCCGCGCCATCGCAATTCGAAGCGCTCGCGCTGCGGGAAAATCGCGCCGGTGACCGGTTACCATGGTCACACCATGTCGATGATTTCACCATTGCCACCCGCGACGGCATGTTGTGCCAGTTCGTCCATCTGGCCGGATTGCCTTTTGAAACGGTCGATACCGACGATCTCAACTACCGCCATGCCATCCGCGAGACTCTGCTGCGCGCCGTCGCCAGCCCGCATCTGGGGATCTATCACCATATTCTGCGCCGTCCTGTCGCGGCCGTGCTGCCAGGCACCACAAGCAACGCCTTTTGTGCCGAAATCGATGCGGCCTGGCGGGCGCGGCTGGCGGGCAAGCAGATGTTCGTCAACGACCTGTTCCTCACTGTCATCCGCCGGCCGTTGCAAGGCCGCAGCGGCATCCTCGACGCGGCAGCCGACCTGTTCCGCGCCAGGGACCGCGCGGACGATGTGACGGGCCTGCGCGATCTGCACACCGCCGTCGATGCCATGCTGCGCAGCCTCGCGCCCTATGGCGCGCGGCGGTTGGCGGCCTATGCCACACCGGCTGGAACTTGCTCGGAAGGCCTTGAGTTTCTGTCATTCCTCGTCAACGGCGAACTGCGCCCGGTCTTGATGCCGCGCGCCGACATCGGGCAATATCTGGCGCAAACGCGCATCAGTTTCGGTGTCGATACCATCGACTTGAAGGGCAACACCGCCGCCGAACGGCGGTACGCAGCAATGATTTCGATCAAGGATTACCCGCCCGCCACAGCGCCCGGTCTGCTCGACAATTTGCTGCGGCTGCCGCATGAAATGGTCGTCACGCAAAGCTTCGGCTTTGTCGACCGCACGGCGGCGCTTGGCCGCATGAACCTGGCGCTGCGCCGGATGCGCGCCACCGATGACGATGCGCTGTCGCTGCGGCAGGACCTGGTGCAGGCCAAGGACAATGTCGCTGCCGGGCGTTCGGGGTTCGGTGAACATCATCTCAGCGTTCAGGTCCGCGTTCCCGGCCTCCCGGCACTTGACCGCGCCGTCGCCGATGTGCTGTCGAGCTTCACCGATCTCGGCTTGATCGCAGTGCGCGAGGATGTCGCGATGGAGCCGATTTTCTGGGCGCAGTTTCCAGGCAATTTCAAGGATATTGCCCGGCGGTCACTGCTGTCCACCGGCAATTTTGCAGCCTTCGCCAGCCTGCACAATTTCCCCACCGGGCGGGCGCACGGCAACCACTGGGGCGATGCGATCACCGTTCTCGAAACCACTTCGGGGACTCCGTATCATTTCAACTTCCACCACGGCGACCTTGGCAATTTCACCGTCATCGGCCCCAGCGGCAGCGGCAAGACCGTGGTGATGACGTTCCTGCTGGCGCAGGCGTCGAAGCTGGCACCGCGCACCGTCTATTTCGACAAGGATCGCGGCGCCGAAATCTT
>JAYUUE010000391.1:0-7493 GCA_043754785.1 Polymorphobacter sp.
GACAGGCGAACGGCTGAATGACAGCGACATGGCGGGGATTCGCGGCGCCGTGCAGCTGAAACTCACCGATACGCTGCGCTGGAACTTGGCCGCGACTTACATGCGCAACGATGCCGACAATCTGCCCAACGCCCAGTGCGATTCGAACGCGCCGGCCAATTGTACCGGCCGTTACGCCGCGACCGCACGCCGCGCCGTGCAGCCGTTCATCGCGGCCAATCCGCTGATCCCGCTGGGCAGCCGTCTGGATACGCAAATGTATACGTCGCATATCGACTGGCTGGGGGAAAATTTCGCGCTCGCCGCCATCACCGGCGTTGTCAACAGCAGGGCGCGCTCGGCCATCGATCGCTCGGACGGTCGCGCCTTCCCGACAGCAACGGTGCCATACCCGGTGCCGACCCTGACGCCGGCCGGGGCAGACCCGGTGACCAGCATCGGCCGTGGCACGCAATTTTCGCAGGAGCTCAAGCTGACCGGCTCGGTTTTGAGTGGGCGCATCGATTATATCGCCGGGCTGTTGTATTTCGACGCCAACGACACCTCGGATCGCGGCACGGCGGTGGTGCAGAACGGCACCATCGACAAGGCGGGCTATGTCCAGGCCGATTTCAACGCCAGCGACCGCATCAAGCTGACCGCCGGGGTGCGCTACACCGATGAGGAAACCCGCTTCGCCATTGCCGATACCAGCCTGCAATGCACGCTGGCGCCGGTGACCTGCCTCAACACCGCCAACCTGGTCGCTGGCGCGCTGCCAACGACCCGCAAGACGAAATTCTGGTCTCCGCGCTTTGCCGCCAGCGTCCGTGCCGCCGATGATGTGCTGGTTTATGCCAGCGCCTCGCGCGGCTTCCGCTCGGGCGGCTATGATGCGCGCGGTGGGCAGTTGGCGACCATCCTGCCTTTCGCTGCCGAAACCGTGTGGAGCTATGAAGGCGGCGTCAAGGCCGATGCCTTTGGCGGCCGGTTGCGCGCCAATCTGGCGGCGTTCTGGCTGGAGGCGGCCGATGCCCAAGTGCCGCTGCTGGTTGGCGGCGTGCCGGTGATGCAGAACATCGCCGGCTTTCGCAACCGCGGCGCCGAGCTCGACCTCACCGCCGTGCCGATCAACGGCCTTACCTTGCGCGCCAGCCTGGGGTACCAAAAAGCTCGCTACAAGGACGATGGCACCAGCCGCAACGGCGCCAGATCGGTCGCGGCACAGCAGCTGGGCTGCCGGACGCAGCTGGCGGCGGGGCAGGTGCCCCTCGCCAGCGGCAGTGCCAACGCTGCCGACTGTGCCATCGGTGTCGTCGATGCCAATGGCAATATCGCCGCGCCTGCCCGCACGCCGGATTTCAGCTTGAGCGTCGGCGGCGGCTATGACTGGGCGATCCCGGCAGCGGGGATCATCCTGACGCCGTCGGTCGATGCGCGCTACATGGCGGCCTATGACGCGGGCGCTGCCAATGCGACCCTGTTTACCGGCAGCGCCAAGGCGCCCGGCGGCAGCGTGTTGCCGGCCAATCCCTTTGCCGGCGACATCATCACCGGGTCACGCAATCCAGCGGTCTGGCAGGTGGCAGCGGCACTGACGCTGCGCACCGACGACAACAACTGGACGCTCGCGCTCGCGTGCGTGAACTGCCTTGATACAACCTATGTCCAGTCGGTGGTCGGCACGACCAGCTATCTCAACCCGCCGCGGACCTGGCAGATCCGCGCCCGGCGGGCGTTCTAGGCCTCAGCGATGGTCATGGCGGTGCTGGCAAAGCCGCGAAATGGCGGAATCTTCGGTCAGACGCCCATCGAGACAGTTGCACGGGCGTGGAAGTGCGCTAATGATTCGATTAGCAATCAAGGGGCGCCGCTGTTGGACGACCTCAGTGCGTAGACAAGGGGAGCAGTATGGCAGAAGCAGCAAAGCCGGCAGGCAAGAAGATGGACGCGTTGCAAAAGCCGCTGACACCGTCGCCGGAACTCGCCGTGATCGTTGGCAAGGATATGTTGCCGCGCGGTCAGGTCGTCAGCAAGGTCTGGGATTATATCCGGAAGCACAATTTGCAAAAGCCGACCGACAAGCGCGTCATCGTCGCCGACGCCAACCTGAAGAAGGTTTTTGGCCGCGACGAATGCACGATGTTCGAAATGAACAAATATCTGGCCCAGCATTTGAAGTAGCTGCGGCGTGCGGGGGGTGCCCCGTGTCATCGGTCGAACCTGCGACGGGTCCATTGGCAAGTGCCATGGGCCCGTCGTTGCTTTTGGCGCCCTCGCCATGCTGCGCGCCATGGTTTACGTGGCCCAGATGAACCCTGCCGCCGTTGCTCCCTTCCACGCCATGGCGATTTCGCGCCTGGCGCACCGGATGGAGGCCGACGGCCGTCCGGTGTTCCATCTGGAGTTCGGCCAACCTTCCACCGGCGCGCCGCCGCGCGCCATTGCGGCCGCCCACGCCCGGCTCGACAGCGAGGCGGGCGGCTATTGGGAAAGCCAGGCGCTGCGTGAGCGTATCGCGGCGCTGTATCAGCAGCGCCATGGGCTGGTGATTGCCGCCGATCGGATCGTGCTGACCAGCGGCGCCAGCCCGGCGCTGACCCTGGTGCTGGCCGGGCTGTTCAGCCCCGGCGACCGTATCGCGTTCGTGCGGCCGGGCTATGTCGCTTACCGCAATGCCGTGCTTGCGCTGGGCCGGGTGCCGGTGGAGATTGCCGCCGACGCCACAACGCGCTTCCAGATCGGCGCCGCGCACATTGACGCGCTGGCGCATTCGCCGGCGGGGCTGATCGTCGCCAGCCCGGCCAACCCGACAGGATCGATGCTGGGACCTGTCGAACTGGCGGCGCTGGCGGCGGCGGCGGCGCGGCGCCGCGTGCGGATCATCGCCGACGAGATTTACCACGGGCTCGAATATGGCGCCCCGGCGCGCACGATGCTCGAATTTGCGCCTGACGCCATCGTCATCAACAGTTTCTCGAAATACTGGTCGATGCCCGGCTGGCGGCTCGGCTGGATCGTCGCGCCGCCGGGGACGACCGAGCATCTGCGCGCCTATATCGGCAGCCTGTATCTGACGCCGCCCAGCCTGTCGCAGCACGCTGCGCTCGTGGCGATGGACGAGACCGAGGTGCTGGAAGGCTATCGGGAGACCTATCGCCGCAATCGGGCGCTGTTGCTCGAAACGCTGCCGCAATTGGGCCTTGGCCGCGTCGCGCCGCCCGATGGCGCCTTTTACATCTGGGCCGACGTCGGGGATTTCGCCAACGACAGCATGGCCTTTTGTCAACAATTGCTGGTCGATACCGGCGTGGCGATCGCCCCTGGGGTGGATTTCGATCCCATCGACGGCCACCGGTTCGTGCGCATCTCGTTCGCCGTCAGCGAGGACAAGACGCGGCAGGCGCTGACGCGGTTCGGGGATTGGCTGGCGCGGCGCTAGGCCGTGCCCGGCGCGTGCAGCCGCAGCCGCTTGACCATGCGCGGGTCGCCGTCGATGACCTCGAAGCGCCAACCGCTGGGATGTTCGACCGTTTCTCCCGTCGCCGGCACGCGCCCGGCCAGCATGAACACCATGCCGCCGAGCGTATCGACTTCGTCGCCGATTTCCGGGTCGGCAAAGCTTTGCCCTAGCTGTTCCTCAAGGTCTTCGAGCGGGATGCGTGCATCGGCCTCCCACAGCCTGTCGTTGATCGCCTGAAGCAGCGCCGCCTCGTCCTCGTCATGCTCGTCCTCGATATCTCCGACGATTTCCTCGACCAGATCCTCGATGGTCACCAGCCCGTCGGTGCCGCCGTATTCATCGACGATGATCGCCATGTGAGTCCGGCCGGCGCGCATCCGCGCCAGCAGGTCGATGATCCGCATCGATGGCGGCACGAACAGCACCGGGCGCAGCAGCGGCTCGACGGGGAGGTCGGCGAAGCGCGCGCCTGGCGCGTCGGCGCCAAGACTTTTGCTGCTGACCTTGTCGTCGAACGTCTCGGCGATATGAGCGTAAATATCCTTGATGTGCGCCATGCCGATGATGTGGTCGCGATCGCCGCGGAACACCGGCATCCGGCTATGCCCGGCCTCGCGGAACAGCGCGACCAGTGCCGGAAAGCCCGCATCGACATCGAACACCACCATGTCGCTGCGCGGTACGCCGATATCGCCGGCCTGGCGCTCGCCGAAGTGCAGCATGTTTTTGAGCATGGCGCGTTCGACCGGGCTCAGATCGTCACGGCCGGCCGCCTCGTCATCATGCTCGTCGATCGCCTCTTCCAGGCTTTCGCGCAAACTGGGTTCGTGATCATGGCCGGTGACGAGCAGGCGTAGCGAGCGCCACAGTCGAGACGCGGAACCGGCGCTACTTTCGGGGTCGGGCATAGTCAGGGTTTAGTCCGCATAGGGGTCGGGCAAGCCGAGGCGCTGGCAGGCCTCCGTTTCGAGCGCCTCCATCGCGGACGCCTGATGATCGCCGCGTTCATGGTCATAGCCTAGCAGGTGGAGCAGGCCATGGACAATGAGGTGCTGCGCATAGCCGGTGAGCGCCCAGCCTTTTTCGGCGGCTTCGCGCGTGCAGGTTTCGGCCGCCAGAATGATATCGCCAAGCAGCACTTCCCCGTCGTCGGTGTTGCCCAAGCCTTCGATCATGTCGGCCTGGACCATCGGGAAGGACAGCACGTTGGTCGGCCTGTCCTTGCCGCGATAGCTGTTGTTCAGGGTCTGGACTTCGGCGTCGTCGGACAGGCGGATGCTGACTTCCACATCGGCACTGCCGCGCGTGATATGGGCGTGGGGGGTCTCCGCCAACGCGGCAGCTACCGCAGCAGCGGCTAGCGCGTCCCAATCCGCCTTCGGCCACAATGACGAGGCAACATCGGTTTCCGTATTAAGCACTTTTCGGCGGGCCTTCGTACGCATCGACGATCAGTCCGACGATCGGGTGACGAACGACTTCGCGGCTGCTGAATCTCAGCACCGAAATGCCCTCGATATTGTCCAGCTTCTTCACCGCATCGGCCAACCCCGACGCCGCCGGGTTGGGCAGATCGACCTGGTTGGGATCGCCGCAGACGACCATGCGGCTGCGCTCGCCGAAGCGGGTCAGGAACATCTTCATCTGCAAGGGCGTGGTGTTCTGCGCCTCATCAAGGATGATGAAGGCATTGGCGAGCGTGCGCCCGCGCATGAATGCCAGCGGCGCAATTTCGATTTCGCCGCTCGCCAGCCGCCGCTCGACCTGTTCGGCGGGCAGCATGTCGTAGAGCGCATCGTACAGTGGCCGCAGATAGGGATCGACCTTGTCCTTCATGTCGCCGGGCAGGAAACCCAGCCGCTCGCCGGCCTCCACCGCCGGCCGCGACAGGATGAGCCGATCGACCGAGCCGGCGATGAGCTGGCTGACCGCCTGCGCCACCGCGAGATAGGTCTTGCCGGTGCCGGCCGGCCCCAGGGCGAAGATGATCGAGTCGCGTGCCAACGCCTCGATATAGCGGACCTGGGTCGGGCTGCGCGCCGCGATGGTCTTGCGGCGGGTGCGGATGACGGCGGTGTTGGCGAGCCCGGATTCGGCAGAGAACAGCCCTTCAAGCGAGGGGTCGGCAGCGATGGATACGGCACCGACGACATCGCCGGCATCGATGGTTTCGCCGTGCGCGAGGCGGTTATAGAGTCCGGTCAGCACGTCGCGAGCGCGGGCGGCGACATCGGCTTCTCCCTCGATCTGCACCTTGTTGCCGCGCGCCGAAATATAGACGCCGAGTTGGCCTTCCAGCGTGATCAGATTCTGGTCGTGCTCGCCGAACAACGCCCCGAGCAGATAGACTTTTTCGAATTCGATCTCGAGCCGGACGCGGTCACCGGCGGCGGCCGACCTCGCGCGGTCACCTCCGGTGGGATGCCGGGCGCGGTCGCCTCCGGCAACGGTGGAACGCGCGGGCTTTTTCGACATCAGGCGGCTGCTCTTTCTGCGGGGAGGAGGGACAGGGGAGTCATAGTTGTTGGAGAGCGGCCCCGGCCCGCTCCGGCGCAGCCGGCAAAACAACCGCTTCGACGGAGTTCAGTTGGCCGGCGGTGATTTCGACGGCGATCAAGTCACCAATTTTTGCACCGGGAATTTCAACCACCGCTGATTGCAGCCACGGGGTCTTGCCGATGAGCTGGCCGGGCTTGCGGCCGGGGCGTTCGAGCAGGACCTCGGTGCGCTGCCCGACACTGGCCTTGTTGAACGCATGGGAACCCTCCGCAATCGCTGCCTGCAAGCGGGCGAGGCGCGCCTCCTTGACGGGCTCGGGCACCTGATCGGCCATCGTCGCCGCCGGCGTGCCGGGGCGCTGCGAATATTTGAAACTATAGGCCTGTGCATAGCCGACTTCGGCGACGATGCTCAATGTGTCGGCGAAATCGGCTTCGGTCTCGCCGGGAAAGCCGACGATGAAATCGCCCGAAAGCGCGATATCGGGGCGCGCCGCGCGGACGCGGGCCAGCGTCGCCAGATAGCTGTCCCGTGTGTGGGCGCGGTTCATCGCCTTCAGGATGCGACTGCTGCCCGATTGCACCGGCAGATGCAGGTACGGCATCAATTTCGGGATATTGGCATGAGCCTCGATCAACCCTTGCGTCATGTCGCGCGGATGGCTGGTGGTATAACGGATCCGCTTCAGGCCGGGGAGTTCGGCGAGGCGAGCGATGAGCAACGGCAAACTGTCGGTGCCAGCGGAACCGCCGTCATAGGCATTCACATTCTGGCCGATCAGCGTGATTTCGACGGCGCCGGCGGCGACCAGCGCCTGCGCCTCCGCCACCAGATCCCCCTGCGGGCGCGAGGTTTCGCCGCCGCGCGTGTAGGGCACGACGCAGAAAGTGCAGAATTTGTCGCAGCCTTCCTGCACGGTCAGAAAGGCGCTGGCGCCCTGGTGCCGGCGCGCCGGCAAATGCGCGAATTTCGGACTGGCCGGCATGTCGGTGTCGATCGCCCGGCCCCAAAGTGCGCCGCGGGCGTCCTCGGGGATGGCAGCGGCCTCGCGCAGCAACGCGGGCAGATTGTGATAGGCCAGCGGGCCGACAATGACATCGACCGCCGGCGCGCGGCGGCCGATTTCGGCGCCTTCGGCCTGCGCCACGCAGCCGGCGGCGACGATAACCCTGCGGCCGCCATCGGCGCGCGGTTTGCGCAGCCGGCCGATGTCCGAATAGAGCTTTTCGGCGGCTCTTTCGCGGATATGGCAGGTGTTGAGCACGACGATATCGGCGGTGTCCGGACTGTCCACCGCCACATGCCCGTCGGCGGCGAGCAGGTCGCCCATGCGTTCGGAATCATAGACGTTCATCTGGCATCCGAACGATTTGACGTGGTAACTTGACACTGGCTGCGGCGACTCCGGATGAACTGACGCCAGCATAGCGGGTGCCGTGCGCGCGGTCATCCCCGCATCAGGGCCCGATAGCCATCGGCGATCACAGTGTGGCAATGCTGCGCCAGCGCCTTGCGATCAGCGAAATCCGCGGCTTTCACCGGAGTATGAAAG
>JAYUUE010000392.1:0-7493 GCA_043754785.1 Polymorphobacter sp.
GCGCGGGCGAACTGACACTCAGCGCCGTGTAACTCCGCGCTGCAAGCACAACAGCCAGCAGCCCCATCGGCAGCAGCGCCAGCATCAGCGCGCCGCCAAGCGTCGTCGACAGCCGCCGGTTGGTCGATGGGTGGGTCACACGCCCGGGCTATTCGAGCGAGCGCAGCAAATCCGCGAGCGCTGCCGGCAGCGGCTCGGCGAGCGTCGATGCATAGGCGCGGCGCATCGCGGCGGCTACCGGTTCCCCACCGCCGCGTGGCATCGGACCGAAATCAGGCGTTCGCCCGCCACCTGGAAGCTGCGTCGTGTTCAACGCTATGAGGCGACGAAACACCATGCGATCACGACTGACATTCGGCGCCGGAATGACCGGCTACGATTTCGAAATCGATGGGAAAGGACAAAATATGATGGCGCATCGGTCTTCCCGGGCTAAAAGCCTGATTGTGTTTCGTGCGGGAACCATCGAGCGCCCGTAACGTTTCTGCGACACGCACGGTCGGACGCGCCGATCGTGCCACTACCAATACCCAATTCAACGCTCGGAATGTCGAAAGAGTTCCTCTCAATGTCATCAGTATCGTCAATCGCATCGCAGATTACCCCACATTTGCCGTTTCTGCGTCGTTATGCGCGGGCGTTGACCGGGTCTCAAACGGCGGGTGATTCGGCAGTGGCCGCAACGTTGACCGCCATCATTACCGATCGCAGCGGTTTCGCCGCCGGCGTGGGGCCGCGTCTGGCGCTTTACAAGATGTTCCAGGAGCATTGGCAGGACGGTGCCGCCGCCGCAGCCGACGATGCCGGTGATGGCTCCGAATTCGCCGCCATCGCCGGCGCGCGGCTGGCCGCGATCACGCCGCTGCCGCGTCAGGCGCTGTTGCTGAGTGCCATGGAGGGCTTTACCACGGACGACGTCGGTTTTCTCGTCGGTCGCAGGCCCGATGAGGTGCTGGCGCTGGTTGCCGAGGCGCTGGCCGATATCGACCGGCAGACGACAACGCGCGTCCTCATCATCGAGGATGAGCCGATCATCGCGCTCGATATCGAAACCATCGTGCGGGACCTTGGCCATGGCGTGACCGGCATGGCGACCACCGCCGACGAAGCAATGGCCATGTTCAATGCCGAAACGCCGGGGCTGGTGCTTGCCGATATCCAGCTTGCCGATCACAGCAGCGGCATCGATGCGGTGCGCGATATGCTGGCGCAGCATGCCGTGCCGGTGATCTTCATCACGGCCTTCCCTGAACGCCTGCTGACCGGGGAGCGGCCCGAGCCGACATTCCTGATCACCAAGCCGTTCCAGAC
Source organism: Polymorphobacter sp. (assembly GCA_043754785.1). Classification (GTDB taxonomy): domain Bacteria; phylum Pseudomonadota; class Alphaproteobacteria; order Sphingomonadales; family Sphingomonadaceae; genus Sandarakinorhabdus. The sequence continues at coordinate 1,312 of JAYUUE010000392.1, forward strand.
TGCAACGGTGAAGGCCGCCATCGCCCAGGCGCTGTTCTTCAATTCCACTTCGCAACCTGGTTGAATTTTTTGGCGGGTTTAATTTTTTTGGCAAAGGGAGCCTGACATGACGCGCAAACCTCGCGCTGCCCCCATCGACCGCCTGCCGGGCGCTGCTGCGCAAACGCCGGCGGAACGCGATGTCGGCGCTTATCTGCGGCTGGCCTTTGCCGAAGTGGAAGCGGCGACGCTGCCACCGGCATTGCAGGATCTGCTCGACCGGATGGGGGCCGATGAGCCCGAACGCACCGAGCCGCAACGCCTTGACGACAAAGCGTTCAAGACGCTGCTCGCCGGCGTCATCCCGCACCTGCGCGCCTTTGGCCGCTCGCTGTCGGGCAATCTGGATACCGCAGACGATCTGGTGCAGGAAACCATGCTGAAGGCGTGGACAGCGCGCGACCGCTTTGTCGCCGGCACCAACATGCGCGCTTGGACGCATGTGATCCTGCGCAACATCTATTTCTCGCAGGCGCGCCGTGCACGGTTCAAGGGCGAATGGGACGATTATTCGGCTGATCTGCTGCTCGCGGTGCCGGCCGGGCAGGACAGCCATATCGCGCTGGGCGACATGCAGCGCGCATTGATGCAGCTGCCTGCCGAACAGCGCGAGGCACTGGTGCTGATGGGCGCCGGCGGCATGACCTGCGAGGAGGTCGCGGCGATCTGCGAGTGTGCGACCGGTACGGTGAAAAGCCGCGTCGCCCGGGCGCGGATGGCGTTGAAGGCGCTGCTCGAAGGCGGGCAGCTCGCGCACAGCCGCGCCGATGCCCCGGCATCGGACGTGTCGGCGCTCGACCAGATCATGGACCAGGCGCGAGTGTTTTCGGCGCCGCGGCCGCGCAAGGAGGCGCTGGTGCTGCCATAGCGGGGCCATTGCCAAACGCCGCCCGCAGCGCGACAAGCATCGCCGATGTCTGATGCCAACACCCCCCCGGTCATCGCGCTGGTCGATGATGATCGCAACATCCTGACGTCGGTGTCGATTGCCTTGCAGGCCGAAGGCTTTTCCGTCCGCCTGTATGCGGACGGCGCGGCGGCACTGAAGGCGTTGATCGATAACCCGCCCGACCTGGCGGTGCTCGATATCAAGATGCCGCGCATGGACGGCATGGAGGTGCTGCGGCGCCTGCGCGAGAAATCCCAGGTGCCAGTGATTTTCCTGACGTCGAAGGACACCGAGATCGACGAGGCGCTGGGGCTGGCGATGGGCGCCGATGATTATATCGGCAAGCCGTTCAGCCAGCGCCTGCTGATCGAGCGGATTCGCGCCGTGCTGCGCCGCGCCGCCAACCGCGCCATCCCGGCGGAAAGCGGTGCCACTGGCGTGATTGCCGAACCGATCATCCGCGGCCGCTTGACGATGGACCCGGCCCGGCACCGGGTGACCTGGGATGCGGGCGTTGGCCGGCGCGGCGATGTGGCGCTGACCGTTACCGAATTCATGATCCTCGAAACGCTCGCCGCCCGGCCGGGGTTCGTCAAATCCCGCGACCAGCTGATGGATGCAGCGTATCAGGACGATGTCTATGTCGATGATCGTACCATCGACAGTCATATCAAGCGGTTGCGCAAGAAATTTCGCGCCGTCGACCATGATTTCAAGGGTATCGAGACGCTGTATGGGGTCGGATATCGCTTCAACGAAGCCTAAAGGCCTTACCGCCGATCCGGCGGAGGTGCAGGAATGGCGGCGCGGGCTGGGCTTTGGCTCGCTGCGGGCGCGGATTTTTGCCGTCAACATCATCGCGGTCATCGTGCTGGCGATCATGTTGCTGTATCTCGATACGGTACGCTCGCGGCTGCTTGAGGAACGCACCGCTGCGCTGGCGCATCAGGCGACGACGATCGCCGGCTTTGCCGCCGATCTGCCCCCGACGCTGCGCATCGCCAGCCTAGAGCGCCGCAGCTTCGATCGCGGCACGCGGCTGCGGCTGTATGGCGGCGATGGCGCTGTCATGGCCGACAATTGGCGGGCGCCGGCCGCGACGCGCTTCAGCATCGAAGATCCAGCGCAGCAGACCTGGCGGCGGCGGTCGGCGCGCTTCATCGATCGCGCGCTGGAGGTCGTGGGGTCGTTTCAGCGCATTCCCGTCTATTTCGAGGTTCAGCCGGACCGCGCGGCGCATTGGAGCGAGATTGCCGCGTTGCGCGGCGCCCGGCCGGTGACAACGCTGCGCCGTGCCGCCGATGGCAGCTTCGTGCTTGGCGCGGCGGCAGCGGTTGGCGGCATCGGCACCATCCATCTGACCGACAATGCCGGCGACTTGACGCGCATCCTGCGCGCCGAGCGGCTGACGTCGTTCTGGTTGCTGCTCGCGGTGACCGGGCTGACGTTGTGGTTGAGCTGGTATCTGGCGCGCACCATCGTGCGGCCGCTGCGGATGCTGGCGATTGCGGCGCACCGGGTGCGGCTAGGGCGCAGCCGCGAAGTCGTGGTGCCGCGGCTGCCCGAACGCCGGGACGAGATCGGCGCGCTGGCACGGGCGCTGTCGGACATGTCGATCGCGCTGCGGCTGCGCATCGACGCGACCGAAGCCTTTGCCGCCGATGTGGCGCATGAGCTGAAAAATCCGCTGGCGTCGCTGCGCAGCGCTGTCGACACGCTGGAAAGCGTCGAGGCGCCGGACCTGCGAGCACGGCTGCTGGGCGTGATCCGCGACGATGTCGGGCGGCTCGACCGGCTGATCACCGATATCGCCGATGCCAGCCGATTGGATGCTGAGCTGTCGCGGACGCGCTTCGCAACGGTCGATGCGGCGGCGCTGGCCGGAGGGCTGGTTGCGGCGTACCAGACGGCGGGCTTGCCACCGGGGCTGCAAATCGACTTTGCCCGCAGCGGCGGCGCGGCGCGGGTGCGCGGCGATCCGGCGCGGCTGGCGCAGGTGTTGCGCAACCTGATCGACAATGCGCTGTCGTTTTCGCCGCCTGGCGGGCGGGTGACGGTGGGGGTCACCACCGCGGGGGCGCGCGTTCTGCTGTCGGTTGCCGATCAGGGCCCGGGGGTGCCGGTGGAGAATCGCGGCGACGTTTTTCAGCGTTTCTATTCGCAGCGGCCCGAGGCCGAGGATTTTGGCCGCCATTCCGGCTTGGGGCTGTCGATCGCTGGCGCCATCATCGATGCGCACGGGGGCCATATCGGGGTGAACGATGCCGCCGACGGCGGCGCGGTTTTCACCGTCGATATGCCCAGTAGTGCCGCATGACGGTTCACGCAACGGCAGTGGCGCTGGATGGCCTAGCCGTGCTGCTGCTAGGGCCATCGGGGGCGGGCAAGTCTGATCTGGCGCTGCGGCTGATCGATCGCGGCTGGCGGCTGGTGGCAGACGACGGTGTGGCGCTGGCGGCGCGCGGTGACGCGCTATGGGCGTCGGCACCGCCGTCCATAGCCGGACTGATCGAGGTGCGCGGCGTCGGCATCGTGTCCGAGCCGGCGCTGGCCGAGGCGCGGGTAGTGCTCGCCATCGACCTTGTCGCGCCCGCGGAACGCCTGCCCGAAGCGGCGACGCGCGGCTTCGGCGGGATCGTCATCGCCTGCATCGCGCTGTCCCCGCACGGCGAATCGGCACCCTTGAAGGTCGAGCGGGCTTTGCGCAGTGCAGCAATGGCGGTAAAAGCCGCTGTGCCTGTGCCCCCCACCTCCGACGCGGCGCCGCCGATCCTGATCGTCTCGGGCATGTCCGGGGCCGGAAAATCGTCGACGCTCAAGGCGCTCGAGGACATGGATTACGAAGCGGTCGACAATCTGCCGCTGGGGCTGGTCGATACGCTGCTCAAGTCGCCGTCGAATCCGCGGCCGCTGGCATTCGGGATCGATACCCGGACGCGGTCGTTCGATGCCGAAGCGCTGGTGGCGCGGCTGCGCACCCTGCGCGCCGAAGGCACGGATATCCGGCTGCTCTATCTCGATTGCTCGGACGATGAACTGACCCGGCGTTTTTCCGAAACCCGACGCCGCCACCCGCTCGCCGCCGACCGCCCCGCCGCCGATGGCATCGGCCGCGAGCGCACCCTCACCGCGCCGCTGCGCCGCTGGGCCGACATGGTCATCGACACCACCGGGCTGTCGGTGACCGATTTGCGCCGCCGCATCGGCGAGCGGCTGGGGCGTTCCAGCGAGGGCGGACTGACCGTCACCATCGAATCGTTCGGCTTTGCCGGCGGCCTGCCGCGCGACGCCGACCTGGTATTCGACATGCGCTTTCTCGCCAACCCGCACTGGGACGTGGCGCTGCGACCGCTGACCGGGGAAGACCGGGCGGTTGCCGCCTATGTCGGCGCCGATCCGGCGTTTGCCCCGGCAGTCGACCGCATCACCGACCTGCTGCTGACCTTGCTCCCCGGCTATGGCGCCGAGGGCAAGGCCTATCTGACCATTGCGATCGGTTGCACCGGCGGCCGCCATCGCAGCGTCGCGGTGGCGCGGGAATTGCACGCCCGGTTGACCGCCGCCGGCCATGCGCCATTGCTCGTCCACCGCGATGTCGCCAGCACTGGCAATGACGCTGCCATATTGACAGGCGCCCCTATCACGGGTCAGGGCAGCGGCGCATGATCGGGCTCATTCTCGTTACCCACGGCGACCTGGCCAGGGAGTTCCTGGCGGCGACCGAACACGTTGTCGGCAAGCAGGAGCGCGTCGCTGCGATCTGCATCGGTGCCGACGAGGATATGGAGCTGCGCCGCAAGGACATCGAGGCGGCGATCAAGGCCTGCGACGAAGGCCAAGGCGTCATCATGCTGACCGACATGTTCGGCGGCACGCCCTCCAACCTGGCGATTTCGCTGATGGGGCCGAATGTCGAAGTCATCGCCGGAGTCAATTTGCCGATGCTGATCAAGCTGGCCAGCGTCCGCAAGACGATGAAGGTCGCAGCGGCGGTGGAAGCGGCGCAGGTGGCGGGGCGCAAATATATCGCCGTTGCGTCGAAGATGCTGGGGGAAGCGGCTTGATCGGCCCTGTGATAGTGCCGATCACCAACAAGCGCGGGCTCCACGCGCGGGCCAGCGCCAAGTTCGTGACGATGGCGAGCGGTTTCGACGCCGAAGTGACGGTGAGCCATGACGGCAACAGCGTCACCGGCACCTCGATCATGGGGCTGATGATGCTGGCAGCCGCCATGGGCGAAGTCATCGAGATTTCGGCGACGGGGCCGGAGGCCGAAGCGGCGGTGGCGAAATTGTCAGGGTTGGTGATCGACAAGTTCGGGGAAGATTGAGGGGGCGGAACGATTGGCTATTCACCCGGCCGGTACGTCCGCTCGACATGCCCCTGCAAATCGGCACTGGTGAAATAGACCTGGCGGAAATCATGGGTTCGATAGCGTTCGGCCTGATCGTTGAAATGCGGCGATTTGGGGTCGCCGCTCTGGCCGCCGGCAGAGATGGCGCGTGCCGCCACCTTTGGCCCGAATTCGACCACCGCGACGAAGCTGTTGCCGTAGGTGCCGTACCGGCGCTTTGTCCCCGGATAGGCCTTGGCGCCGAAGGATGGCAGTGACCCCCATTGCGCCGACGAAAAGCCGATCGGCAGACTCGGCTTGCTGTCGTCGAACGGTTGCACGAGATCGGCGGTGAGGCGCTGGAAGCGGTTGATCTGCCCCCACGGCGTCGCCCATTGGCCGAAATCGCCGGTAAGGCGCTGGACCGCGGTGGCAAAGCTGGTCAGCCGATCAACATCGCCGGGCTTGGCGATGAGAAACGGCACCAGCGCCTCGCCATCCTGCTTGGCTGCGGCGCCGTATCGCGTCATCAAGGCGTCACCCCAATAGGCCGCGAGTGCCATCGGCACCGAGTCCTCCGAGGCGCGATAATCCCAGCCGCGCAGCGCAGCAATCGGGCCAGCGAGCGTTGCGCTTTGCGGATTGGTGGCAGGGAGCCGATCATAGGCAGCCACCAGTGTGGGCACGAGTGCGGCGAACGCAGTCAGCGTGGTGTCATAGGCCGCTGCCAGCAGCGTGGCCGGGGTGAAATCGGTGCGCGCCGACAGCACACGCACCGCGTTCGGCCCGCGCGGGTTTTCGCCGGCACTGTCCATGTAGCGCGGATAATCGGCCTGTTTCGGCGAATCAGCGCCGGCGGCGTGCCACGGCCAGTTGTTGGTGTTGGTCACCCAGCCGTTGTTAGGGCTGAGCACATGCGGC
>JAYUUE010000393.1:0-2541 GCA_043754785.1 Polymorphobacter sp.
GTTAACCCGCATCACACTAAACGGGAATCAACACCACCTGAGTCACTGCGACGCACATACCAAATCGGCACCACGATTCAGTTGTCGTTGCGGATGTCCGTAGTGTGGCGTTTTCATGCGCTGCATCACAGCGCCGAACATATCGATTTCCTGGTCAACGGCCGTGCCCATCCGGTCGATTTGGTCTGGGTGCGAATGTGGGGGCTGGTGCCGCTGTATGTCCTCGGACTAAGCAATGTTGGCGCCGCGGGCAGTCTGGTGCCGGTGGTCGTCACCTTGTTCGGTGTCGTCATGGGGTTTTTCGTCCATGCCAATGTGCGCTGGCGCTTTGGCCCGCTCGAATGGCTGATGGCAACGCCGACGTTTCATCATTGGCATCATACGCGCAGCGACCATATCGACCATAATTACGCCGCGACATTTCCATTCATCGATTGGCTGTTCGGCACACTCTATCTACCAGGCCAATATCCCGCCGATTACGGGACCGACCACCCTGTACCGCCGACGATCGCCGGGCAATTGTTGACCCCGTTCGAACCGGTTCGGGTGCAATCTGCAAAGCCGGAGCCCGCCGAAACGGGGGCATAGCGCGGCCGGAGCGTGTGCTGGTATGCAGCAGACAATCCAGTAAGACGGCGCATGTTCGACCCGGCACTGCCTTTTGTCCTGCTTGATGATGTGGCGGCAGGGTCGGCGCGATTGTTTTCGGGTGTGTGCGAAACGGTGTTCGCCGACAGCCCCGAGGCAGTGCCGCTTGCGTTGACGCATCTCCAGCGACGGGGGCCTTGGGCGGGTTATGTCGGCTTTGAGGCCGGCTATGCTCTGGAGGCTGCACTGCCGCGCCGGTTGCCGCCGATCGGGGAGCCGCTGTTGTGGTTCGGTCGGTTTGCGCGTGACGAGGCTGTCGATGCCGCCGCGCTGATGGGCCAAGGCCTGGGACTGGGGCCTGCCCATGTCGGCGACCTTGCACCCTTGTTGACGCAGGCAGATCACGAGGCGCGGTTGGCGCAGATCCTCGCGCTGATCACCGCCGGCGACATTTATCAGGCAAATCTGACGTTCAATGCGGTGGTCGCAGTCGGTGGCCACCCGCTGCACCTTTATGCCCGGCTGCGCGCCGGTTCGCGCGCTCCGTATGGCGCGCTGGTGTTCACCGGTTCGCTGTGGATTTTGAGCTTTTCCCCCGAGCTTTTCTTCAAGATGGACGGTCCCCAGCTCATGGCGCGGCCGATGAAGGGTACGGCGCCGCGTGGCCTCGATACTGCCGACGATGAGGTTCGCGCTGCGGTGCTCGGCGCAGATCCCAAGAATCGCGCCGAGAATCTGATGATCACCGACCTGTTGCGCAACGACTTGTCGCGGGTCGGCGATAACGTTCAGGTGCCGGCGCTTTTCGCGGTGGAAACTTATCCGACCGTATTGCAGATGACTTCGACGATCACCGCGACGGCGCACGACGGTATCAGCGCCGCCGACGTGCTCACGAAGTTGTTTCCGTGCGGCTCGGTCACCGGCGCACCAAAAATCCGTGCCATGCAGGTGATTGCTGACGTCGAAGCGGCACCGCGCGGGGTTTACACCGGCAGCATCGGCGCGATTGCCGCCAATGGCGACGCGATATTCAATGTCGCCATCCGCACGCTGGTGATGGCACCGCAGGCGACGACGGCGCGGTTGGGGATAGGGTCAGGCATCGTCGCGGACAGCGATGCCGATTCGGAGTGGGCGGAATGCCTGGCCAAGGCGACGTTTTTGCACCGGCGCGGTCCACCCGATCTTGTCGAGACGCTGCGTGCCGAGAATGGCGATTTGCCCGATTTGGGCCGCCACCTCGACCGCATGGCGGCGAGTGCCGCGTTCTTGGGGACCGCGTTCAATGCCGAAGCGGCGCGCGCCCTCGTGTGCGCGGCCAGTCGGGGTGTCTCGGGCCGGATACGGCTGCTCGCCGCGCCATTGGGGGCGCTTGCCGTGCAAGTCGGGCCGCTGCCTGTCGCACTCGCAACGCCGGTCCGCGTCGCCATCACGGCGTTGCCGGTGAGCCCCGATGACTGGCGCCTGCGTCACAAGACCAGCGACCGGCGTTTTTACGACGACGCCCGCGCCGCAATCCGCGCGTTCGAGGTGATATTCGCGACGCCAGCGGGCGGGTTGACCGAAGGCAGCTTCACCAACTTATTCGTGCGCCGGGGCGGTGTGCTGCTGACCCCGCCGGCAAGTCTCGGCCTGCTCCCCGGCGTATTGCGCGCCGGCCTGCTCGCCAGCGGCGAAGCGGTCGAAGCGAACCTGACCGCCGCTGATCTCGGCGGTGGGTTTTTCATCGGCAACGCACTGCGCGGTTTGATACCGGCAATTCTGGCCTAACGCTACGCCGCAACGTACCCCTTGCGCTGCCACGCATCGCGCCGTTAAACGTGCGCGCTTCCGCAAAGGACTGCAAATGCCCCGCCTGTCTGCCGCCATTCAGCGTATCAACCCAAGTCCGACCATCGCCGTGACCAACAAGGCAGCGGAACTGAAGGCGGCCGGGCGTGACGTGAT
>JAYUUE010000394.1:0-2540 GCA_043754785.1 Polymorphobacter sp.
GGGCCGCCGGTCGTGCCGCCGACCCGTCGCGGGTTTGGGTCAAGCCTGATCGAACGCGCGCTGACGCTGGAAACTGGCGGTCGCGCCGTGATCGACTACCGGCCGGGCGGCGTCGTTTGCGACATTGTTCTGCCACGCGCGTCGCTTGTCGAGCTGAGCGTCACGCCTGTGGCCAGGCCCGAGCCGTTGAAAATCGACATCGCGCAAGACGCGATGCCCAGTGCGCCCCGGCTGCTAATCGTTGAGGATTCGTACCTCTTGGTCCTGACGCTTGAAAACATGTGCGAAGACCTTGGCTGGCAGATCGTCGGACCCGCGAGCCGGCTCGACCAGGCAATGGAGATGGCGCGAACCGAGACTTTCGACGCGGCGTTGCTCGATGTTAATCTCAACGGGGAAATGTCGTGGGGCGTTGCCGACGTGCTCAAGGCTCGGGGCATCCCATTCGCCTTTAGCACCGGTTACGACCAAACCGATATGCTGCCTGCTCACCTCGCCGGCTCCGCTATTCTCGCAAAGCCGTATCGGCTCGACGTCGTCGAGAATCGGCTTCGCCAAATGATGACAGCAGGTGCCAGGTCAGCAGCGTAGGCGAGGTGCAACCTATTCAAGCATCTCGACAGGCTGCTGGCGCGGTCCGGCGTCACACCGTCCCACAGGCTCGCGTCGGGTCTTCGGATCGGCCACGCGTTTCATGGATCCGATCCTGCTTTCTGGTATCGTGAAGCCGCCGTTCCGCTTCCGGGCCGGCTCGAGGCGAAAAAGGCCTTTGCTATTTCACCCATCATGGGCTTGATTCTGCAAGCGACGGTTCGGCGCAAAGCCGCGCTGCACCAAAGCGCTGCTATTTTGCCGAGACCCATTCGAGGCGTGCAATTTTCCAGCCATCGCGGCGTTTTGTTAAAACCGCCGTTTCATCGACAAGCGTGTCGATCATCTTGTCGCTGCGATTGCTGACCATGCGCAGCTTCGACACGATCCGCGTCTGCGTGGGGCTTTCGTTGACGACGCTGCGCTCGAGCAGCAGCGTTTTCACCGACTTCTGATAAGCAATATCAGCGGCGAGGTGGCCACCGACATAGCCGGCAAGACTTTCCTCGACACCATCTTCGACGACTTTCAGATCAGGTGCGAGGCGGGCGATGGCGAGGTCACGATTGCCGACTTCCAGGCCGTCCGAGAAGGCCTGAAGCGCGGCCTCCGCCGGTCCACTCATGGTGCGGGTGATGCCTTTCGGCGCGGGCGTCATGGCCATGCCGCCATGGTTCATCTTGCTATGGTCCATTCCAGGCATGGCGTTGCCGCCGGCGGCGGCCGGGGCCGCCGTGCCCATCGTGCCGTGGTCCATGTTTGGCATCATGCTGTGGTCCATTGGCGGGGTCGTTGCGGTTGCGACGCCCGGCATAACATGATCAGCGTGCGGATCGGGCGACTGCGCCAGCGCCGGTGCCGTGAGCAGCAGTGCCGATGCGGCAATACGGATGGATTTCATCATGACGGGGAACCTTCTGGTCAGACTTTGCGGTGCACCGGCGCGCCAAAATCTGGATCGGTGCTGATGCGACGAGACACGGTGCCGGCGGGAAAACGATACCAACCCGGATCGCGATAATCGCCGCGGGCGAGGTCGTCGCGGACCTTTACCACGGTAAACATGCCGCCCATCTCGATGTTGCCGAACTGACCGTTGCCGACCATCATCGCCATGGTGTTCGGCGGGCCCGCCATGCCGCCATCGGTGTGCCCCTGGTGCTCGGCCATGCCGTCGCGGCCCATCGCCATGAACCCGGGCAGCATCTTGCGGACCTGGTCTTCAATACCGGTCTGGTCGACGCCGGTGGGGTTGGGAACCCCGTGACCCATGGCATTCATCGTATGATGCGACATGTGGCAGTGGAACGACCAATCACCGGGAATGGCAGTGAATTCGATGTCGCGCATCTGGCCGACGTTGACGACTTCGGTGACTTCCGACGTCCATTGACCGCGCGGCCGCCGCCCGCCGTCCGATCCTGTCACCACGAACGCATGGCCATGAAGGTGGATGGGATGGTTCCACATCGAAAGGTTGCCGATGCGAATGCGGACCCGCTCGCCGCTGCGCGCGACCATCGGGTCGATGGCCGGGAACACCTTGGAGTTGAACGTCCACAGGTTGAAATCGACCATGATCGACGGGTCGGGCCGCCAGGTGCCGGGGTGCAGCGCCCAGTTGTGGAGGATGAAGGCATAGTCCCTGTCGATCGAAACCGGCTCGGGCCCGCGCGGGTGGATGATAAACAGCCCCATCATGCCGAACGCCATCTGCGTCATTTCATCGGCGTGCGGGTGGTACATGTGGCTGCCGTGCTGTTGCAGCGTGAATTCGTAGACGAACGTCTCGCCCGGGCCGATCGCAGGTTGGTTGAGCCCGGCGACGCCGTCCATTCCCGAAGGTAGCATGATCCCGTGCCAATGGACGCTGGTGTGTTCCTTCAACCGGTTGGTGACATAGATGCGCACGCGGTCGCCTTCGACGGCCTCGATCGTCGGGCCTGGGG
>JAYUUE010000395.1:0-2535 GCA_043754785.1 Polymorphobacter sp.
CCAGCGCCAGGGCATCGGTATCGGCGACAGTGCGATCTGGAAAGGTGAGCAGGCGCTCGCCCCCCGTCGTCTGCTGTGCCACCGTACCGGTGCGGATGCTGGCGACGCCGTGCGTGCCCGACCCGTCGAAGCCGGCGTTGGTGACGAGGCTTTTCGGCGGATAGACCACAAGGCCGCCACTGGCGAACACCGTCCAGTACCAGCGGATCGCCCAACTATCGATCGTGCCGGCGCGTTGCCGGGCAAACATCCGCGTATAGGGCATGGCCCCGTCCAGATCGAACCGTCGGGCCAACGCCGGGTCGTTGTCAAGTCGGTCGGCGCCCTTGCAGTCGGGATCGAATTGCACCCAGGCCCGCCGCCAGGTCGCCCAGCCCCATGATGTCGTCAGCGGCAGCAGCACGGGCTCGGCAAGGCCCGACACGGCGTGTTGAAAGCCCGAGATCTGCATGACCTGCGGGGTGTCGGCGTAATGTTCCAGCCCGGCATTGAGAAATTCAAGGAAGCGGGGATCGACGATCAGATCATCTTCGACGACGATGACCCGGCCATATTCGCCGGTCAGGGCATCGACACCGGCGATGATCGAAACGGCAAGGCCGCGATTGGCCGCCGCCTCGACGACCCGCGCGTCCGGCAGCAGTTCGAGTACTACCGCGCGCGTGGCGGCAACGCCGGCTACGGCGGCGGCATCCCGCGGGCCATCGCTGTAGACGATGACCGGCGACCGGGCGAACTCCGGGCAGGCACGCAGCGATCCGATCGTGCGGCGAGTGTGGTCGGGCCGGCGGTAGACAAACAGCGCGATGGGCGCGAGGCTCATGGTGCGATCATCATACCGCCGCTGCGCCGCACATTGTGCGCGACGATCACGGCGAAGGCGCCGAGGCATAACCCGATGACGAAGGCGATCGTGGCGTAAAGCAGCGGCCGCTTGGACGTCGGCACGGGTGAGACATTGATCTGTTCGATACGCTGGGCGGCATAGGGCATCTGGCCGTTGGCCAGCATCAGAGTCTGTTCCTGCTGCTGGAGCAGCGCAACCAGCGTTTCCCGGTAATTCTGCACTTCGACCAGCGCGAGGCGGTTGCGCAGATAGGATGCCTGCATGCGTGCATTGGCCTGCGCCCGCCGGCGCAGCATCTCGTTGGCATCCATGAGCAGATAGTCGAGAAGTTGTGCGGCACGCACCGGATCTGGGTCCTCAAAGACGACGCGAGTCAACTCGGTGTCCGGTACAGCTTGAAGCTTGAGCTTGCCGCTGTAAAAACCCGCCAGAGTACGCGTATCGATTGGTGGCGCTGCCGGGATGCCGAAAATCGGATTGAACCAGCGGTCGAAACGCGCCTGAAGGCCCTGCGGTTCCCGCCAACGCCGCAGCACCGCATCCCAGGCGCCGGCAAAGGCGATCTGCAACATCGGGCGCTGCGTCGCCTGAAACACCGCAAGATCGGGCGATGTCAGCAGAAATTTGAACTGATCGAACGGCGAGGTCTGGCCTGTACTGCCGGGAATACTCACCCCGGCGGCACTCGCCAGCCCGGAGAGGCCGCCAAGCGACGCATTGCCACGTTGGCCAGGCGTTTCGGCGGCGCCTATGACAGCATAGGCCGAATAGCGCGGCACCGAAACAGCCTGCCAGGCCAGAACGACAAATGCGCAGACAAGGCCGATCGCCAGCACGATCCACCAATGCCGCCGCAACGGTTCGACCAATTCGGCCGAAAAGCCATAAGCCGGGCCAGGAATGACCAACGGGACGACGGCCAAAGGTTCGGACTCCAGGGTGGCGGGCCGGTAAGTGTGATCGTCCATTCTGTCCAACACGTCATGGCGGACGGTGCTGCCGCGCCCGGGCGGTCTATATGACAAGGGGGGTGGCGGCGCCAGTCCCGGTGTCACTTGACCTTAGGTGCCGGTTGCTGTTGTGAAGCCGGACATGACCCTGGCGACGACAATGACAGCGCGCATGGCACCGCAGCCGAGGCCGCAAGCCCTGTCGGCGTGGCCGGCGTCTGTGGGTCTGGCGCTGATCATTGCCGGGCAACCGCTCGGCTGGACGATCCGCGGTCAGACCGGCGGCGGCGACAGCATCGTCTTTCCCGTCGGCATTGTTCTGGTCGGCTTCATGCTGTTGCTACACCCCCGGATGCTGGTCCGGCTGCGTCTGCATGTGGCGCCGGTGCTGTTCGCGGCGGCGTTGCTGGTGCTGTTGGTTCCTGTAACGGTGCTGCTGTTTATCGACATCGCCGGGCTTGGGCAGATGCTGGTCTATGCGATTTTCGTCATCGGGGTGGTTGCAGCTGTGGGTGTCAACGACACCGAGCGGTTCGAGCGTCTGCCTGAAGCTCTGGTGATCATTGCCGGAGTCAGCAGTCTGGCGCCAATTCTGGAACTGGTCATCGGAGGTGTCGGACGCGGTTTTTTTCGTCTCTCGATCTCGGGAAATGACAACACGCTGATCGTTGCGTCGACAGGGGCAATTGCCATGTTGGCCGCGATAGTCTCAGTATTCTCGCCGCGTCGGGGATCGAT
>JAYUUE010000396.1:0-2531 GCA_043754785.1 Polymorphobacter sp.
GCGCCCATCAAGGTGACAATGGTGGCGCCATCGCCGGCGCGGGCGCGCAGCAACACCGCCGACCCGGCATAGGCGACAGCCGCATAGAGCACTGCGCCCAGCGCCACCAGCCGGTCGCCATCGAAGCGCTGCGCACCCTGCACGGTAACAAGCACGCCGGCAAAGCCCAGCGCTCCGGCGGCAAGGAAACGGGGCTGCATCTTTTCACCCAGCACCAGCGCGGCGAGCGGCGGTACGAGCAACGGCGCGATGAATGACAAAGTGATGGCCTCGGCAAGCGGCAGGGTCTTCAGCGACCAGTAGAAGGTAAACGCCATGCTGGCGATCAGCGCGCCGCGCAGCAGGTGCAGCGGCATCATAGAACGTGTGACGGCGGGGCGCCCTTGTAACTGCCACACGGCCAGCGCCAGCATGGTGCCGGTGACGTAGCGGCCAAGGGTAATGACGGGAATTGGGGTTGTGGCGGCCAAGTGCTTGACGACGGCGTCCATCAGGCACAACCCGCCAATGCCGGCGGCGCATTGCAGCAGGGCGGTGGGCCGCGACATCAGCCGATATCGTCAGGATGGTTGATGTTGTGGAGCGCGCCGCAATCGACTTCGCGGGCTTCTGCCGCATCGACCCAGACGTGGAGGGCGCGGCTGTCCCCGCTGCTCAGCCGGGCGATGAGGGCGGGGGCAAGGCTTGATGGCCATAGCCCGACGCTGCGCTGCCCCATTGCCACGGCAGGGCCGGGGGACAAGCGCGCCACCAAATCGGCTGCCAGCCCGAGCGTGTCGCACGGCGCGACAAGCACTGCGTCATAGCCGTTCAACAGCGCATGGCCGAGCGCGCCGGCAAGGCCCCCGATGGGGCCGAGGCCGGGTGCCGGAAGATCGTCGACGCGGGCATGGCCGGGCCAGTCGCGACCAACGACGACCAGTGTTTCAACCTGGGGCGCCAACGCCGCGATGACGTGTTCGATCAGCGGTTTGCCGGCAAATTGTGCCATCGCCTTGTCACTTCCGAACCGCGCCGAGGCACCGCCGGCGAGGACCGCACCCAAAATCCTCACGCGGTTTCGTCAAACAGTTCGCGGCCGATCAAATAGCGGCGGATTTCGCTGGTGCCGGCGCCGATTTCGTACAGCTTGGCATCGCGGAGCAGCCGCCCGGTCGGATAGTCGTTGATATAGCCATTGCCGCCGAGGCATTGAATGGCTTCAAGGGCCATCCAGGTGGCCTTTTCGGCGCTATAAAGGATGCAGCCGGCTGAATCCTTGCGGGTGGTTTCGCCGCGGTCGCAGGCGTCGGCGACGGCATAGGTATAGGCGCGCGCCGTCGATTGGGCGACGTACATGTCCGCGAGCTTGCCCTGCATCAGCTGGAAGCTGCCGATGGCGGCACCGAATTGCTCGCGATCATGGACATAAGGAACGACGACATCCATGCACGCCGCCATGATGCCCAAAGGCCCGCCGCTGAGCACGACGCGCTCGTAATCGAGGCCGGACATCAGCACCTTGGCGCCCATGCCGACGCCGCCCAGGATGTTTTCGGCCGGCACTTCGCAATCCTCGAACACCAGTTCGCAGGTGTTCGAGCCGCGCATTCCCAGCTTGTCGAGCCTTTGTGCCGTGCTGAACCCCTTCATGCCGCGTTCGATGAGGAAGGCAGTGATGCCTTTTGGACCAGCCGCAGGGTCGGTCTTGGCATAAACCACCAGCGTGGTGGCGTCGGGACCGTTGGTGATCCAGAACTTGTTGCCGTTGAGCAGATAGGCGTCGTTGCCCTTTTTGTCGGCGCGCAGCTTCATCGAGATGACATCGGAGCCGCTGCCGCTTTCCGACATGGCGAGGCTGCCGACATGCTCGCCGCTGATCAGCCTGGGCAGGTAACGCGCCTTTTGGTCGGCCGAACCCCAGCGGGCGATCTGGTTGATGCACAGGTTGCTGTGTGCGCCGTATGAGAGCCCGACGCTGGCCGAGGCGCGGCTGATTTCCTCGATGGCGATGACATGGGCGAGATAGCCGAGCCCGGCGCCGCCATCGGCCTCCTTTACGGTGATGCCGTGGAGGCCGAGGTCGCCCATTTTCCGCCATAGGTCCATCGGGAACTGGTTGGTCGCATCGATTTCGGCGGCGCGCGGCGCGATTTCGGCGGCGGCGAAGGCAGCGACGCTTTCGCGCAGCATGTCGATGGTTTCACCGTGGTTGTAGCGGAGTTGAGAAAGCATCGACGAGGTTCCTGGCACAGCAAGGCGTTTCAAAAGTCACGAAAGTCATGCCGAATGCGACATTGCACGAACGGTGCCGACAAGCCCGATGACGGCGTGGCGCCTGTCTGGCGGCGTGTCTTAGCCGAATTGGGGCGTGTAGGACAGGCCCGGTTATTCGCAGCGTTGGCGGGAATCGTTGCCAGTTGGCTACTGCTGATGTGGATTGCGGTTTTCGCGCCGGGATGGCGCGGCGTGCGACGCGGCGAACGCGATGAACGCGAAATTACCGAGCGGCATCGCAGTTTTCATCTTGCCTATGGCATCACAGGCTTCAC
>JAYUUE010000397.1:0-2529 GCA_043754785.1 Polymorphobacter sp.
GGGGGGTCGCATGTCGCGGCTTGCTTCGCCAGCAGTGGCGCTTTAAGGTTGCACTGCACAGCCGCTCCGAAAAGGGGCGGCTGTTTCCATTTCCACACCATAAGGTGCTTCCCATGGCCGCTCCGCTTCACCCCCTGATGCCGCATGCAACCGCCGCCTGGCTGGTCGACAATTCGGCGCTGACCTTTGAACAGATCGCGGTGTTCTGCGGGCTGCATATCCTCGAAGTGCAGGCGATTGCCGATGATACCGCCGCTACCAAGCTGGCGGGGCGTGACCCGGTGCGCAATGGTGAGCTGAGCCAGGAAGAACTCGATAAGGCGCAGGCTGATCCGGACCATGTGCTCAAGCTGTCACGCCAGCCCGAACAGTCGCGTCGCACGACCGGGCCGCGTTACACGCCGGTTTCCAAGCGCCAGGACAAGCCTGATGGCATCTTGTGGATCATCAAGAACCACCCCGAAATTACCGACAACCAGATATCCAAGCTGATCGGCACAACCAAGACGACAATTGCCGCGATCCGCGACAAGAGCCATTGGAATTATGCCAATCTGGCGCCCAAGGACCCGGTGACGCTGGGCCTGGCCGGGCAGCGCGAAATGGATGCGCTGGTGGCAGTGGCGGCGAAGAAAGCCGGCATCGACACGTCTCCCGACCTCGAAAAGCTGGGCGAGGACCGTGCCGCGCTGATCGAGCAGTTGCAGGCGGAACGCACGGCGGCGGAATATGTGAAAGAGCACGGCGAGCCCGTGCAGCATGGCGGGACGGCGTTGGAGCAGGGGGAAGCGCTGTTCAGGCGCTAGTTGCTGCGCCGCGAGCGCGCAGACTTCTGCGCGCCGACAGGCGCAAGACCGGCCGGCGCGGCGGTCCGGTTCCCGGACCGAACCCGTCCGACGCCGGCATGGGCTTTGCCCATGCCCCTTGCTGCCTTACGTCCTAAACAATATCCCCTCACCCGGGCCGCGCAAGAGCGCGTCTCTCGACTTCTCTCGCGAGGGGAGAGGTTAGAGCAGATACCGCGCCGCGAACGCGGCTCCCAGCCGGATGCCCTCCGGATCGACGGTGTGGCCCATCCCCGGGCTGATATGCGTCTCAGCTGCGATCCCCAGCCGTTGCAGGTCGGCCTTGGCGGTGACCAGCGCCCCCACCGGCACCACCGGATCGGCGGACCCATGCACCAGCAGCACCGGCGGTTTGCGGACACTGTCGGCCGATAGCGCCGCCGCGCCGACAAACATCCCCGAATAGCCGATGATGCACGCCGGCGCCGCCGGGCGTTGCAGGCCGATTTGCAGGGCCATCATCGTGCCCTGGCTGAAGCCGACGACGGCCAGATCGGCGTCGGCGAGGCCATATTGCGTGAGCTTGCGATCGATGAAGGCGTTGATGGCTGGCGCGGCTTCGGTCGCGCCGACCGCCAGCGCGAGGGGTGAAAATCCGTGCAGCGGCCACCATTGATAGCCCTCGCCATAGCCGGTGCGCTGCGGCGCGTTGGGCGCGAGGAAAAGCGCATCGGGGAGCAGCGTCTGCCAGTGCGGCGCCAGCGAGATGAGGTCGGCGCCGTTCGAGCCATAGCCGTGGAGGAGCAGCACGATCTGGCGCGGCGCGGCGCCGGAGCGGGGTTGCAGGCTGGCGCCGTTGACGATTTTCGGCATGGGGGGGCTCGATTGCTGGTTAAGAGTGGGGCCGTGATGTGGATATCGGCTGTGGTCACTAACAGCCCCTCTCCCGGCTCGGGTAAGGACCCGAGTCCGACCTCTCCCCGGCGGGGAGAGGTTAGAACAGCATTGCCACGGTGGCTATCGCCCGTTCGGCTTCGGCGCGGTCGGGGGTCTCTGTGTCGACGCCATAACCCCACATGTCGCTGTCACCGACATATTGGACGACGATGCCGTCGCTGCGCGGCAGGATCGAGACCGAGCGGTAGTAGAGGCCGTAGTGAACCTCGGGTTGCGGCGCGAGCCAGGCGATCTGGCCGCGGACGGGGATGACGCTCTCGTCGCCCATAAGCGCGCGGGCGCCGTAGCCGGTGCAGTTGACGACGACCGGCTGGATAAGGCGCAAAGTCCGCCGGGGTGTCGAAGGTCATTGGTTCGATGTGGCCGCCTTCGACGAGGAAATCCTGCATCAGGCGCTGGCCGAGCGCTGCGACGTTGAACTGCATCGCGGTGCCGTGGCGGACGTTTTCGACCGGGAACGGGTGCTGGGCACGGGTCAGGCTGTGGAACGCCGGCACGATATCGTGGAGGCGCTCGCCATATTCGGCAAAGTGGATGGCATTTGCGGGGCGCGGCGGGCGCGGGGCAGGGTTGGCATCATTCAACGTATAGCGGTCGGACCAGACGACAGGGTCACCGGGCAGGCCGACATAGGCCTGATGCATGGCGAAGCTGGCGCGCGCCATCGCCTCCCAAAGCGGCGGGAATTGCGGGGTGACGGCCTTTGCATCGGCGATGCGCGAATCGGGGGACCAGGTGCCGGTGGCGCGGGCGGAGCGGGTCTGCGGCAGGCGGTCCTTGGCGTAGA
>JAYUUE010000398.1:0-2509 GCA_043754785.1 Polymorphobacter sp.
TGGGCCGGGCACAATGGCCGCTGGGCGGCGGCGGCAGTGATGCGGCGCATCGAGACGGCGCGGCTGGCGATCGTGTTCGTCAACACCCGCGCCGTGGCCGAACTGGTGTTCCGCGACCTGTGGAGCGAAAATGATCAGGCGCTGCCGATCGGCATTCACCATGGTTCGCTGAGCGCCGAAGCGCGGCGCAAGACCGAGGCAGCGATGGCCAACGGCCGATTGCGGGCGATTGTCGCGACGGCCAGCCTCGATTTGGGGATCGATTGGGGTGATGTCGATCTGGTCATCCAGATGGGCGCACCCAAGGGTGCTTCGCGGTTGTTGCAACGCACCGGCCGCGCCAACCACCGCATGGACGAGGCCAGCCACGCGCTGATCGTGCCGGGCAATCGCTTCGAATATCTGGAATCGCTGGCGGCGCGCGATGCAGTGCTGGCCAATGACCTCGATACCGATGTGTTTCGTCCCGGCGGGCTCGATGTGCTGGCGCAGCATATCGTTGCCTGCGCCGCCGCCGCGCCGTTTTTTGCCGATGAACTTTACGCCGAAATTCGCGGCGCGGCGCCTTATGCCGGGTTGACGCGGGTGCGCTTCGACGAGGTGCTCGGTTTCGTTGCCACCGGCGGCTATTCGCTGAAGGCCTATGATCGCTACCAGCGGCTGAAGCATGATAAGGATGGGCGCTGGCGGCTGACCCACCCGCGACTTGCGCTGCAGCACCGGCTCAACGCCGGCACCATCGTTGAGGCGGTGACGATGAACGTGGTGTTCGGAAGCGGCAAAAGCGGCCGCGCCGGCAAGCGGCTCGGGCAGATCGAGGAATGGTTCGGCGGCCAGTTGCGATTTGGCGACAGCTTCATGTTTGCCGGGCTGACGCTGGAAGTCACCGGTTTCGACGGGCCTGACATCCATGTGAAGGTCGGGCGCGGCAACCCCAGCGTGCCGACCTATGTGGGCGGCCGCATGTCGCTGTCCACCAACCTGGCGGCGCGGGTGCGCGGGCTGTTCAACAGCCCGGAACGCTGGGCCGAAATGCCCGATGAAGTCCGCGAATGGCTGGAAATCCAGCAGCGGCGGTCGCGCCTGCCGGGGCGCGACGACCTGCTTGTTGAAACCTTCGCGCGCGATGGCCGCTGGTTCATGGTGGCCTATGGTTTTGCCGGCCGCAACGCCCACCAGACCTTGGGGATGCTGCTCACCCAGCGCATGGAGGCGGCGGGCTTGCAGCCGTTGGGGTTTGTCGGCAGCGATTACATGGTGGCGGTGTGGTCGTTGCAGCAGGTGACCGACCCGGCGCAGTTGTTCAGCCCGGATGTGTTCGAGGATGAGCTGGCCGAATGGATGGCAGCATCACCATTTCTGCGCCGCGCCTTCCGCGATGTGGCGATCATCGGCGGCCTGATCGAGCGCGCTATCCCCGGCCAGTACAAGACGGGACGGGCGATGAGCGTGTCGTCCGACCTGATCTATGATGTGCTGCGCCGCCACGAGCCGTCGCACCTGCTGCTGACGGCGGCGTGGAGCGACGCGCGGTCGAAACTGACCGATATCGAGCGGCTGGCGAGCCTGCTCGACCTGGCGCAGCGCAACCTGGTGCTGGTGGCGCTGGATCGCGTTTCGCCGCTGGCGGTGCCTGTGCTGCTCGAAATGGGGCGCGAATCGGTGCCTGGTGCCGCCGATACGGCGCTGTTGATCGAGGCGGCGGCACTCGCGGCCGAAGCGATGCACGTCGATTGAGCAAACGCCGGACTGGTCAAGCGGCGGCGACGGATTGCGTCAGCTGAGGGAGAATTGCGTCAGCGGAACTGGCACAGCGGTCGTTCGTTTCGAGTTCAGGCCGTTTGCAATCAAGGGCGTGTAATGACTTTGATCACTGAAACCAACGATTTCGATCTCGTCAAACAGGATCCGGCGGCCTGGTATCGGCTGCCGCAGGCCGTTCTTGATGATACCAACCTCAGCAGCGCCGAAAAATACAGCCTGCTCGATGTATGGGCGCACGATCTGGCCGATCGCAGCAACGCTGCCGACGAAGGCATGGTCGCCGATGCAGCGGCGCTGGCCGATTCCGACGTTCGCATGCAGGACCGTGTTGCCGAGGCGCAAGCGATGCTGTCCGATATGGCGGCGACTCCTGACACACTGTCACTGGCAGCGCGGATCTGGCGGCGTATTACGGGTGCGGATCAGAGCGCCAAACCGGTAAAGGTCAAAGAATAGCGCCCGGCAACATCATCATAGACGAGTGCCGATCGCAGTTGCCGGGCCATGCCATGGATGATCCGCGCCGTTGGCGATAAATTGGTCGCAGCGATCGGGTTGTCGCCGATGAAGCCGGCCGATGCTACGGCGAGGCAAATGAGCCGGTTGTCGCCGGAGGCGGTGATCTGGACAGCCAGCGGGCCTGGTGTGCCATGCAGCGCCGCTAGGCTGGCGAGTTCGGTGATAAGGAACGCAGTCGGCACCGCAGCATCGGGGTGCAGGACAATCGGGGCGATGTCGCATGACA
>JAYUUE010000399.1:0-7362 GCA_043754785.1 Polymorphobacter sp.
GCTGTGCGCCAGATCGACGATTATGCCCTTCTTCTCCATCGCGGCAATGGCCTGCCGGCCAAGCGACGTCAGGCCATATTTCTTTTCGCCGTGCATCGATCCGGCAAGTTCGTTGTCGAAGAAATGCGCCAGCCCGATCATGCGGAAGCCGGCGTCATACAACACGTCGATGTTGGACAGTCTGCCTTCGAGGTCCTGCGCCCCCTCCACCGACAGCAGCGCGCCGGTGACCTGCGTGCCGGCGCTGCGATCCTCCACGAGTTTCAGCAGATCGGCCTGTGACCGGATGATACGCAGCCGGCCGCCAGCGGCATTCTCGGCGTCGCGCAGCTTTTCGGCGTGATAGAGCGAGCGTTCGAGCAGCGAATTCCAGGTCCGCATCGGCTGGCCCTGCGCCACTGCTAGCAGCGTGATATTGTCGGTTTTATCGCTGTTGGCCTCGTAATTCTGGCCCTTGGGCGTCTTGGTGACGCTGGAAAACACCTGCAATGCGACATTCCCGGCTTCAAGACGGGGCAGATCGACATGGCCGCGGTCGCTGGCATCATCGAGGTGGCGCTTCCACAATAGCGTGTCGGCGTGCAGATCGATGACCACAAGCGTCTTGTGCAGCGCGGCGGCGTCGGGCGACACCGGCCAGATACCGCTGCCCTCGATCTTGTTCATCGATTGCTCGACGAACTGGGGCGCGAAAACGAAAAACGCCGCCGGCAGCAGGATCAAAACGATGGCAATGGGGGCGACCCAGCGCTTCAGTGTCGGACGCATCGGCATGGTGTGTTGGCCCCCCGGATAATCGATGTGCGGAACGCGTGGCGAGAAAGCGCGTCGCCGGTCAAGCCCGAACCAGCGTGACGAAGGCAAAGCCGGGCGCGTCGCCATGAGCCGGGTGCACTTCGCGCATCGTTTCGCGCCAGCGCGCAGCGTCGAAAGGCGGCAGCAGCGTGTCGCCATCTGGCGCCGCATCGATTTCGGTGAGTTCGATCCGCGTCGCGCTGGGCAGGGCTTCGGCATAGATTTGCGCACCGCCGATGATCATGATGGTGTCGGCACGGGTCTGCGGGTTCAGGCCGGCGGCAGCAATGGCTTCGGCAAGGTTGAACGCCAAGGTAACGCCTCCAGTCTTCCAGCGGGCATCGCGGGTCAGGACGATGTTGTGGCGGCCGGGGAGAGGCTTTCCGATTGATTCGAATGTCTTGCGACCCATGATCACAGGCTTGCCGACCGTCAGGCGTTTGAAGTTTTTGAGGTCGGCCGGCAGATGCCAGGGGAGCGCGCCAGCGTTGCCGATAACGCCGTTGCGGGCGCGCGCCACAACCAGAACCAGCTCCATCAGACTGCCACCGGCGCAGCGATCGCCGGGTACGGATCGTAGCCGGTCACGGCAAAGTCCTCGATGTTGTAGCCAAAAATATCATTCGGACGGTGCAGGATTTCGAATCCTGGAAATTCTCGGGGCGTACGCGATAGTTGTTCGGTGACCAGATGTGCATGGTTGAGATAGAGGTGACAGTCGGCGCCCATCCAAACCATTTCGCCGGGGAGCAGGTCGCATTGTTGTGCCAATAGCCGCAACAACATTGATGCTTCGAATATATTAAAAGCAAATCCGAGGCCAAGATCGCACGATCGCTGATAAAGGATGCTTGACAGCCTGTTATCGGCGATGAAGTATTGATATGTCATATGGCATGGAGGCAAGGCCATTGACGCGAGTTCGGCAACGTTCCAGCCGGTAAAAATATGTCGTCTGCTCGAAGGATTGTGCCGCAATCCATGAACAAGCTCTGCAATCTGGTCGATGCCATTGGTGTCGCGGGTGTAACGACCGTCGGTGGCCTCGGTGTAGTGCGGCCAGTTTCGCCATTGTGCACCATAGACCGGGCCAAGATCACCCCATTTTGCAGCAAAAACGTTATCGGCGATAATCCGCGCCTCGAAAGCGTCGCGGTCCAGCTGTTCGCCGCTTTCGGCATTGAATTTGGCCAGCGGCCAATCGGTCCAGATGTGGACGCCCTGTTCGACCAGCCGACGGATGTTGCGGTTACCCGAAAGGAACCACAGCAACTCGCGCGCCGCCGCTTTCCAGAACACACGCTTGGTCGTCAGAATGGGGATGGTGCCGTCCGACAGGTCGAAGCGCATCGTTTCGCCGAACAGTGCGCGGGTGCCGGTGCCGGTGCGGTCGCTGCGCTCCACGCCGGTCGTCCAGACGCGATGCATCAGGTCCAGATACTGCGCTTCGGCGGCGTTGACGGCGGGTGGGCTCATGCTGTTCTATCGGCGACGCACCCGGTTCTGGTCAACTAGCGTGGCCGATATCGGCATGACCATCTTTATCGGCAGCCACTTGCTGCTCGGCGAACTGGTGCTGGCGATGGCGTTGATCATCGCAAGCTCGGGGATCGATGACCTGTTCGTCGATCTGGTCTTCATCGGACGCTCGGCATGGCATTCGATCAGTCACCGTCCCCGGCTGAGTGTTGAGACGCTTTACGCAATCCCGGCAGGTCCGATGGCGATCATTATCCCGGCTTGGGATGAGTCCGATGTGATCGGGGCAATGTTGACGCGGCTGCTGGCGCGCCTCGATTACCCCGATTATCGCGTGTTCGTCGGCCTGTATCCCAATGACCCCGCCGGGGCCGCGGCTGTGGCTGCAATAGCGGACACCCGTGTCGAGGCGGTGCTGTGCAGCCGTCGTGGCCCCACCACCAAGTCGGATTGCCTCAACCATATGTGGCGCGCTGTGCTGGCGCACGAAAACAAGATTGGCTCACGCTTCAAGGCGGTGGTGCTCCACGACACCGAAGATGTCGTCAATTGCCAGGAATTACGCGTCCAGAACGCACTCATCCTGCGCTTTGCCATGGTGCAATTGCCGGTCATCCCGCTGGTCGATCCTTCCTCACGCTGGGTGTCCGGCCATTATCTCGATGAATTTGCCGCAAATCACATCAAGAATGTGGTGGTACGCGAAGCGCTTGGTGCCGCCGTACCCAGCGCCGGCGTGGCCTGCGCCATCGACCGCGACATGCTCGGCCGCATTGCCGATGCGGCTGCTGGTGAGCCATTCGATCCGAGCTGTCTGACCGAAGATTACGAGCTTGGCCTGCGCATCAAGGCGCTTGGCGGCCACAGCACGCTGGTCCGCATCCGCAGCGACGCCGAAAGCGGTATCGCCGTTGTGGGCACCCGTGAACATTTCCCGGCAAGCTATGACGCAGCGCGGCGGCAAAAGACCCGCTGGCTGCTCGGCATTGCACTGTCGGGGCGGGACCGGCTCGGCTGGCCCGGCGGGCTTGCCGATCGGTACATGCTGATGCGCGATCGCAAGGCGGTGGCGGCGGCACTGCTGACGATGGTGGCCTATGCATTGACGCTGATGGTCGTCGTTGATCGCGTGCTGGTCATTGCTGTTCCGGGTTCAGCGGCGCTGCCGCCAATGCTGGGCCCGCAAGAAACCTTGCTGCTGCACATCAATGTCGCGCTCCTCGCGTGGCGGCTCGCCATGCGGTCGGCGTGCACGTTCCACAGCCATGGCTGGGTGGAGGGTGCCCGCGCCGTGCCGCGCGCCTTGGTCAGCAATGTCATCAACGCCGCAGCGGCTTGGTCGGCATATCGGCGCTACACGAAGTCGCTGCGCACTGGCACAGCGCTGGGCTGGGACAAGACCGTGCACCGTTTTCCGGATGTCCATCCGGCGTGACCGCAGTTCCCGGGCGTCCGCTGCGGGCGCTGGCGCTGCTGGCGATTACGGCATTGATCTGGTTTGCGGCGCGCGCACCGGGGCTGGAGGAACGGTATCACACAGCAATGCTGGCGGTGCGGCCGCCGACAGCGGTGGCATTGGCGGCGGCAGCCCGGGCGGTGGCACACGAAGTGCTGGGGTTGTCGCCACTGCGGACCGAGGACGGTGTGAAAAGCGTTGTTGTGCCCAAAGCCAAGACCATCACCTCGCTGGCGGCGGGGCATTCTCGCCGCGCTGCCAACACCGACTCCAACTTGCGCGGCGGTGCCCCGATGGTTGCGTCGCAAGCCGATGTCACGGTTCCCGTACCGCCGAAGCGGGTCGAGGTCGCGTCGTCACTTCCCGGTTTTGGTCTCGCCACTCAGGCCTATGCCCGCCTGTCTGCCGGGGACCGACGCGCCGCAGACCGGCTTTTCGGTGACGCCATCGCCATCGCCGGTGAAACGCCGCAGGCGGCGGATTGGGCACGCGAGCGGCGGCGTCTCAATCGCCAATGGTCGGTGAATGCCTACGCGCTGTTCCGCGATGCCGGCGCCGACGGCAGCGCGGCGGCGAGTCCGGTGCTCGGCGGCGGCCAGTCGGGGGCGATGATGGCATATCTGATCGACCCGCTCGCCCAACGTCCGCTGGCGATTATCGCCCGGTTTTATGCGGCGCATGATAATCGCAATCTGATCGATGGCGACACCGCGCAAGGGGCTTTCGGTGTGCGCTGGCAACCCCGCTCCGGCGTCAGCATTGCCGCCGAACGGCTGGTCGGTATCGGCAGGGCAACCAGTGGCGACTGGAACATCCGAGTTGCCGCAGGGGGTGAACGGCGTATCAGGCGTGTGATGGTGGATGGTTATGGCGAGGCCGGGGTGCGCGGCAATGGTGATGTCTATGCCGGCGGACAGGCGCGTGCGGCAGTGGCCCTGGGGCGGTTGGGCGGCGTAGCGTTCAGCGCCGGGCCGGGCGCGTGGGGGAGCGTCCAGTCGGGGTTCACCACGGTCAGCCGGGTCGACCTGGGCGTCGGCGTCATCGGAAGCCTGCCGGCCGGCGTTGCCGTCACTGCCGACTGGCGCTGGCGTGTCGCGGGTAATGCCGCGCCGGTCAGCGGGCCTGCGGTGACGGTGTCATTTGGGTTTTAACAACGGCTTTTGTTCCCCACGCTACGCTGGCTTCGCGTCCGTGCAGGAAGGCGGAGTCAGACATTGTCGTTTGCGACCCGCCGCCGTTCGCCGAGTTTGCGCAGCACGGCGCGGGTGCGGAGTTGCGACAGCAGGTCATTGATCACGGCTACACCGCGTTCGGCCATGTCGATGGCCTGCGCCTCGCCGACGTGCCCCGCGGTGCCTTGCAGGAACAGCCGCATCTCCTGCGTCGTCACCCATTCGACAAAATCCAGGTAGATGCGCATCTGCTCGCCGGTAAAGCCCAGCTCCTCGGTAAAGCCGATGTCGCCAAGTTCCTTGATGGTGGCCAGAATCGCCGCGTCACGCGCCGTCATCATGCCATCGGCATCGATGCTGATCATGCCGGTTGCGGCATGCTCGTCGATGAAGCGCAGTTCGCTGCCCAATTGATCGATCACAATGTCCACCGGCATTCGCGCGGTGCCGCCGGCCTCCAGCCGCGCCGCCAGCAATGTGTCGAGCATCGGAAACGCGGCGGGCGCCAGCCAGCGGTCGCCATCGTCGGCATCGAGCAGTGACCGGATGACGGCGAGAGGCAGGAAGCGTTCCTCCTGCAAACGCTTTATCGCCCGCAACCGGGCGACATGGCCATCGGAATAGGATGCCGAGTTGCGGCTGGCGCGGTCAGGCTCGGGCAACAGCCCTTCACGGATGTAATAGCGGATGGTTTCCCGCCCGACACCGCTGGCCTTTTCCAATTCACGCATGCGCATCCTGCCGGATCTATCAGGCTCTGCGGCATATTGCTACGCTCGCACCGTACAGGTGCAGCGTGCTATCCGCTTGCCGATGCAGGCCTTTGCCGCCCTTCTCGATGCGTTGGTATTCACGCGGTCACGCCTCGAAAAGCTGCGGTTGATCGGCAATTACATGCGCAGCACCCCCGATCCCGACCGCGGCTGGGCGCTGGCGGCGCTGACCGGCGGCCTCGACCTCAAGATGGTCCAGCCGAAACTGCTGCGCGACCTGATGACGGCGCGCGTTGATCCGCTGCTGTTCGCGCTCAGCTATGATTTTGTTGGCGACATGGCGGAGACTGTGTCGCTGCTTTGGCCAGAGGCGGCGGAGCAGCGGGGGCCACCGACCCTGTCGGAGGTTGTCGACACGCTCGCCTCGGTGTCCCGCGCCAACGCCCCGGCGGTGGTTACCGCGTTGCTCGACCGGCTCGATGCCCCCGGCCGTTATGCGCTGATCAAACTCGCCACCGGAAGCTTACGCATCGGCGTGTCGGCGCGGCTGGCCAAGACCGGCTTCGCGCAAGGCTTTGGCGTGGCACTCGGTGATGTCGAGGAGGTTTGGCACGGCTTGGCACCTCCCTATGCGTCGCTGTTCGCCTGGGCGACCGGCGCCGCGCCGCGTCCTGATTCGGGCGCTGCCCCGGTGTTCCGGCCGTTCATGCTGGCCAACCCGCTGGAGGGTGAGACCATCGACCTGGCCGACTTTGCCGCGGAATGGAAATGGGACGGCATCCGCGTCCAGGTCGTCCATGTGCCAGTGGCGGCCGGCGGCGACGGGGTGACCCGGCTCTACAGCCGCACTGGCGACGACATCACCGGCAGCTTCCCCGATGTGGCGCGGGCCTTTGCCGCCCACGCAGCGCTGGATGGCGAATTGCTGGTGCGCGGCGATGTTCATGATGGCGCCGCCAGCTTCAACGCGCTGCAACAGCGGCTGGGGCGCAAGGCGCCGCCAGCGAAACTTCTGGCCGAGGCGCCGGCGTTCGTCCGGCTCTATGATGCGCTGACTATCGGTGACGAGGATTTGCGGCCGGCGCCATGGCACGCGCGCCGCAGCCGGTTGGAGGCGCTGATGCCCGCCCTTAATGCCGACAGGTTCGCGCTTTCGGCAGTCATCGAGGCCGCTGACTTCACGGCGCTTTCGGCGCTGCGCGATGCGGCGCGCGATGCCGCCATCGAGGGCCTGATGCTCAAGCGGCGCGACAGCGCCTATGTCGCTGGGCGCCGCGCTGGACTATGGTACAAGTGGAAGCGCGACCCATTGGTGGCTGATTGCGTGTTGATGTATGCGCAGCGCGGCCATGGCAAGCGCAGCAGCCTGTACAGTGATTTCACCTTTGGCGCCTGGGGGCCGGACGGCGAGCTGCTGCCGGTCGGCAAGGCCTATTTCGGTTTTACCGACGCCGAACTGGCGTTGCTCGACAAATGGGTGCGCGGGCATACCATCGCCAGCTTCGGCCCGGTGCGCGAAGTCGAGAAAAGCTTCGTTGTCGAAGTGGCGTTCGATTCGATCGCGCTCAGC
Source organism: Polymorphobacter sp. (assembly GCA_043754785.1). Classification (GTDB taxonomy): domain Bacteria; phylum Pseudomonadota; class Alphaproteobacteria; order Sphingomonadales; family Sphingomonadaceae; genus Sandarakinorhabdus. Next base: position 7,186 of record JAYUUE010000399.1, read on the forward strand.
AAGCGTCACAAATCCGGGCTGGCGATGCGTTTCCCGCGCATATCGCGGCTTCGTTCCGACAAGCCGGCGGCGGAGGCGGACACGGTGGCGGGGCTGCTGCGGCTAGTGGGGTAGCGATCCGTTGCTCGCTCCCGCCGCCGCGCCCTTGCGCGGTTGAGTTGGGGAGGGTCGGGGTGG
>JAYUUE010000400.1:0-2495 GCA_043754785.1 Polymorphobacter sp.
AGGGGGAGGAGGCCCCTACCCCTTCAACAGCTTCAACCCAACAATACACCCCACCAGCCCCACCAACAGCACCACCCGCGCCGGGCTGGCCACGTCACCGAACACCAAGATCCCCACCACCGCCGTCCCCGCCGCCCCGACGCCCGCCCAAACCGCATAGGCCGTCCCCAGCGGAATCGTTCGCCCGGCATATTCGAGCAACCCCATGCTCAAAGTCACCGATACCAGAAACGCCAGCACCCACGGCGTGTTGCGAAAGCCATCGACAAACCGCAGTGACGTGGTGAACCCCACTTCGAAGATGCCGCCAATAATCAACGCCAGCCACGCCATGGTCCTACCCTTTCGATAGACAAAACAAGGTGCAGTGGTTAACCCCCGCCGCACCGCAAGGAGACCTTATGCGCATCGACCAGATTCCCATCGGCGTGAACCCACCGCACGACGTCAATGTCGTCATTGAATGCCCGCTCGGCGGTGAACCGGTCAAATACGAGATCGACAAGGCTTCGGGCGCGCTGTTCGTCGATCGCATCCTCCACACTGCGATGCGTTACCCGACCAACTATGGCTTCATCCCGCACACGCTGGCCGACGATGGCGACCCCATCGACGCGCTGGTGGTGGCGCGCACGCCGTTCGTTCCCGGCTGCATCATCCGCGTGCGCCCTGTTGGCGTGATGATGATGGAGGATGATGCCGGCGGCGATGCCAAGCTGCTCTGCGTCAGCGTCAACAAAGTTCACCCCTATTACAACAATATCAGTGAATATACCGACCTGCCCGACATCCTGCTCCAGCAGATCGAGCATTTCTTCACCCATTACAAAGACCTCGAGCCCGGCAAATGGGTCAAATTCCAAGGTTGGGAAAGCAAAGCCACTGCCGAACGCCTGATCCTGGAATCGATCGAGCGCTACAATTCCGTCGGTGAAGGTATCAGCGTCCCGGCCCTACGCGAACACCCAGGGGCTCCGCGCGCCTGACTTGCGTCTCCCCTCCCGCTCGCGGGAGGGGTCGGGGGTGGGTTCGTCTTCCTACCCCTCCGCCAACCCCGCCAGCGCCGCGCCCTCAACCCGCATCACCGTCCACCCCTTGTGCGGCTTGGCCCCCAGCGCCCGATAAAAGCCGATCGCCGGTTCATTCCAATCGAGCACCTGCCATTCGAACCGTGCAAAGCCGCGCGCCGCCGCCACCCCGGCGAGATGCACCAGCAACGCCTTGCCTAGCCCCAACCCGCGCGCTTCGGGCCGCACGAATAAATCCTCCAGATACAGCCCGCCCTTGCCCTCCCACGTCGAAAACGACGTGAAAAACAGCGCAAACCCAGCAGCGGCGCCGTCATGCTCAGCCAGCACCGCCTCGGCAATCGGCCGCGCGCCGAACAGCGCGGCGTGCAAATCCGCCTCGGACGCCTTCACAGCATCCGGCTCGCGCTCATAAACCGCCAGATCGACGATGAGCTGGCGAATGATGGCAATATCGGCGGGCACGGCAGGGCGAATGTTCATCCTGCCTTTCACCACCCCCGCCGCAATCGCGCAACCTCTCCCCTCGCGGGATAGGTCGAGAGACGGCGCAGCCGGCCCGGGTGAGGGGGCCTCCGACGCCGCAGCAGCCCTCACCCGGCGCGCGCAAACCCGCGAGTCCGACCTCTCTCGCCAGGGGCGAGGTCGCAGCTTACGCCGCCGCCAGTTCCGCTGCCGCCTTCACCGCGTCCAGTTCCGCCGCCTTCTTCTCCACCAGCATGACAATATGATCGACCATCTTTTCGCTCTCGATGACATGGTCGGTCACGCCCGACAAAAACACCATGTGCCGGCCGTTCCCCCCACCCGTCAGCCCGATGTCGGTCTCGCGCGCTTCCCCCGGCCCGTTGACCACGCAGCCCAGCACCGACAGCGACAGCGGCGTGGTGATATGCGCCAGCCGCGTTTCCAGCGTCTCGACGACCTTGACGACGTCGAACCCCTGCCGCGCGCACGATGGGCACGACACCACCCGCACACCGCGCGCCCGGATGCCGAGCGACTTGAGCAGGTGATACCCCACCTTGACCTCCTCGACCGGATCGGCGCTCAGCGATACGCGGATGGTATCGCCAATCCCCGCCCACAGGAGCATCCCAAGCCCGATCGATGACTTGACCGTGCCGCCCTGCAAGCCACCGGCCTCTGTGATCCCCAGGTGCAGCGGGTAATCGCACACCTCGGCCAGCCCATTATACGCCGCCACCGCGAGGAACACGTCCGACGCCTTGACCGAAATCTTGAACTCGTGAAAATCTTCGTCCTGGAGCATTTTCATATGCTCGAGCGCGCTTTCGACCAGCGCTTCGGGGCATGGCTCGCCGTATTTCTCAAGCAAATGCTTTTCAAGCGAGCCGGCGTTCACTCCGATGCGGATCGAACAGCCATTGGTCTTGGCGGCGTTGACGATCTCCTTGACCCGCGCCTGGCTGCCGATATTGCCCGGATTGATCCGCAGGCACGCCG
>JAYUUE010000401.1:0-2494 GCA_043754785.1 Polymorphobacter sp.
ATCGTGCGGCCGTTCAAGCCGCAGAACATGTCGAACAACGCCGCGGTAACCGCCGATGGCGGCGAGATCGGCCGGGCGCAGGCGTTGCAGGCGCTCGCCTGCCGGGTACCGCCTGTCACCGACATGAACCCGGTGCTGATCAAGCCGCAGTCCGACACTGGGGCGCAGTTGGTGGTCCATGGCCGGGTGGCGGGGTCGATCGGCGCCGGTGATTACCAACGCCGCAAGGGCGAACTGCTCGGTGCCGTGCTGGAAAGCTATTCCAGGCTGCAAGCGGGTGCCGATCTGGTGATTGTCGAAGGCGCCGGCAGCCCGGCGGAAACCAACCTGCGGCACGGCGATATCGCCAACATGGGCTTTGCCCGTGCGGCGCAGGTGCCGGTGGTGCTGGTCGGGGATATCGATCGCGGCGGCGTGATCGCCTCGATCGTCGGCACAAAGGCGGTGATCGATGCGGCGGATGCGGTGATGATCAAGGGCTTCATCATCAACAAGTTTCGCGGTGATGTTCGGCTGTTCGATGATGGCTATGCCGATATCGCCCGCCGTACCGGCTGGCCTGGGCTGGGCGTCGTGCCGTGGATCGCGGCGGCACGTGCCCTGCCGGCCGAAGATGGCGTGGTGCTGGAAACCGCGCGCCCTGCCGTCGGCAGCATCACCATCGCCGTGCCGATGCTGTCACGCATCGCCAATTTCGATGATTTCGACCCGTTCATCCACGAACCCGGCGTGCGGTTGCTGTTCGTGCCGCCTGGCCAACCCATCCCGGCCGAAGCCGCCATGATCATCATTCCCGGCACCAAGGCGACGATTGCCGACCTGGGGTTCCTGCGCGCCCAAGGGTGGGATATCGATATAGCCGCCCATGTCCGGCGTGGCGGCTGGTTGCTGGGCATCTGCGGCGGCTATCAGATGCTGGGCAGCGTGATTGCCGACCCCGAAGGCATCGAAGGGCCAGCGCAAAGCGCCACCGGGCTGGGCTTCCTGCCGGTTGAAACCCGATTGAGCGCCAATAAGCGTCTGACCGCCGTGACCGGCACGAGCATCGCCGATGGTGCGGGCTTCAGCGGCTACGAAATCCATTCCGGCCGCAGCATCGTCGCGCCGGGCACGGCGCCGCTGTTGCGGCTGGGCGGTGGCGAAATCGACGGCACCATCGATGGCTCGGGCCGGATCGCCGGCTGCTACATCCACGGCCTGTTCAACGACCCGGCACAGCGCGCCGCATGGCTGGCGCGGCTGGGGGCGGGGTCGGACGGTGTCGATCAGGCCCGGCGCGTCGATACAGCGCTGGATGACCTTGCCGCTGCACTGGCCGATTGTATCGACACCGACCAGCTTCTTGGCATCGCAAGGACAGGCGCATGATCAGCAAGGCCGCGGCGCAGGCGCATCTGGACGCGCTGGCAAAGCCGATCGGGAGCCTGGGCGCGCTGGAGGCGCTGGCCGTGCGGCTGGCGGTGGTCCAGCAACGCCTTGATCCGGCAACGCGCCCGCGCAGCATCACCTTGTTCGCTGCCGATCATGGGGTTGTCGCCCAGGGCGTTTCGGCCTGGCCAGCGGCGGTCACCGGCTTGATGATGGCGGCAATCCTTGGGGGCAGGGCCAGCAGCACGGCGCTGGCGGCAGCACAGGATTGCACGCTGCGGCTGGTAGATGTTGGCGCCGTTTCGCCGCCGCCGCCGCCGTGGCCGGCGCATTACCGCGCTGCGCCGTTTGCTGCCGGCAGCGCCGATCTGGCAGTGGGGCCGGCGATGACGCCGGCGCAATTCGATGCCGCCTGGGCAATCGGCGCCGACGAGGCGGGGCGCGCCTTGGCGGCGGGCAATGCCATTCTCATCACCGGGGAAATGGGGATCGGCAACACCACGTCGGCCGCCTGCCTGACCATGCTGCTGGCGGGGGCCACAGCCGATATTGCCGTCGGACGCGGCGCCGGCGCCGATGATGCGGTGCTGGCCGTCAAGACGCGCATCGTGGCGGAGGCCGCCGCGCGGGCGCTGCCGCTGCTGGCGGCCGATCCGCGCGCCGCGATCGCTGCGGTCGCGGGGTTCGAGATGATTGCCATGGCGGGGTTTTTTGCCGCAGGGGCCGCCGCCGGCACAACGCTTTTGCTCGATGGCTATGTCGCAACCGCAGCGGCGCTTGTCGCTGAAAAGCTGGCGCCGGGCGCCGCTCGCCAGATGATCGCGGCGCATCGATCCGCCGAACCCGGGCATGGCGCCGCGCTGGCAAAGCTGGGGCTGGTGCCGCTGCTTGATTGGCAGATGCGGCTGGGCGAAGGCAGCGGCGCGCTGGTAGCGTTGCCGTTGCTCGACAGCGCGGCTGCGATCCTGCGCGATGTGGCATTGCTGGCCGATCTGTTGCCGCCGGCGCCATGACCGGCGATCGCTGCCCCTGGTGGGCGCCGCCGCTGCTGGCGGTGCAATTCCTGACACGCATGCCGGTGCCGTGGCTCGATCGGCTGTCGGGCGAACAGGTCACCACTGGCCTC
>JAYUUE010000402.1:0-7329 GCA_043754785.1 Polymorphobacter sp.
CCTTCCTCATGCTGTGCGCGGTGGTACTGGGCCTCGGCGCGCAGGTGCCGGCGCTGGTCGGCGACATCACCGCCGGCCCCACGCCGGCCGCACTGGAAACCATGGCGGCGCAGGCAATCGCGCCATTGGCGCGCGGCGGTGCGACCGGCGCCGAGGCCTTGCCCAACACCCGGCTGGTCGAACCGCTGGCCGAAGCCCCGGAACGCCCGCGGCTTGAGACCACGGCCACCATCGATAGGAGCGACAGCTTCGAGGCAGCCCTGCGCCGGGCCGGCGTTGGCAAGCAAGACATCGCCGCCGTTTCGCAATTGCTGCGACCGATTGCCAACCCCGGCGCGCTGCCGCGCGGCACCGTGATCGACCTCGTGCTCGGCCGCCGCGAGACGCGCGCGACGCCGCGCCCGCTCGATCTGATCGGCCTGCGCGCCGCCTTCGACCTGCGTATCGCGATTGCGCGCGAAAACGGCGCGCTGGTGCTGCGCCGCATCCCCATCGCCATCGATTCGACACCGCTGCGCGTTGCCGGAACGGTCGGTGAAGGTCGCGGCGGGGGCCTGCCGCGTGCGCTGGCCGGCGCTGGCGTTCCCGCCGCCGCCGTCGCCGATGCCATCCGCGCCCTGGGCTACGCCATCGATTTTCAGCATGGCATCGGCAAGAAGGATCGCTTCGACGTGATCGTTGCCCAGGACCGCGCCGAAACCGGGGAAGTGCGCTTCGGCAATCTGCTTTATGCCGCGCTGAAACGCGACGGCAAGGAGGATGTCACGCTCGCCCGATTCGCTCAGGGCCAGGCCGCGGGCGAATTCTTTCGCGCCAACGGCGAAAGCGCCAAAAAGGGCCTGATGCGCACTCCGGTCGATGGCGCCCGCCTCACTTCGGGGTTCGGCATGCGCTTCCATCCGCTGCTGGCTTTTTCGCGGATGCACCAGGGCGTCGATTTCGGCGCGCCGGCGGGCTCCCCGATCATGGCGGCGGCGAGCGGCACCGTGGTCTATGCCGCCCCGCATGGCGGCCACGGCAATTACGTCAGCCTGCGCCACAACAAGGACCTGGTCACCGGCTACGCCCATATGTCGCGCTTTGCCGTCAAGACCGGCCAGCACGTCAACCAGGGCCAGGTTATCGGCTATGTCGGCTCGACCGGCCTCTCCACCGGTCCCCATCTCCACTATGAAGTCTGGTTGCGCGGCGCGGCCGTAAGCCCGATGCAGCTGAAGTTCGTCGGCGGCTCGCAACTCGCCGGCGCCGACTTCGCGCGGTTCAAGGCGATGCTCGGCCGGCTCGAAGCGCTTTCGCTGACCGGCAAGCGCTGACCGCCACAAATTGGCCGCAGGCGCAGTCCAACTGGGCCGTGTCTTGCGAGTATTGCCCCATGCGTATCCTTGCCGCCCTGCTGCTGTCACTCGCCGGTTCGGCCGCACCGTGTCTGGCGATCGCCAACACGCCGCGGGCGGAACCCCAACGGCCGGTCGCGCGCATCGTCAGCCCGGTATGGGCCAACGAAACCAGTCGTGACGGCGCCGGCGAAGCCGCCAGCGTCATGAAGCTGCTGGCCGTTCGGGCCGGGCAGACGGTGGCGGATATCGGCGCCGGCAGCGGCTATTACACCGTCCGCGTTTCGCCGGTGGTCGGCCCGCACGGCAAGGTCATCGCGCAGGACATCGTGCCAAGCTATTTGCGCGATCTGAAACGCCGGGTGCACCGCGCCGGCATGACCAATGTGCGCTTCGTACTCGGCACGGCCGGTGACCCAAAGCTGCTGCCAGCCAGCATCGACACCGCGCTGATGATCCACATGTATCATGAAATCGCCCAACCCTATGCCCTGCTGGGGCGGGTGCGGACCAGCCTGAAGCCTGGCGGGCAGCTTGCCATCGTCGATCTCGACCGGCCGAGTGAAGCGCACGGCATGCCCAAGGCAACGCTGGTCTGCGAGGTGCGATCGGTCGGCTATGATCTGGTGTCGATCACCGACCTGACACCGGGCTATCTCGCGGTGTTCCGTCCCGGTGTCGCCACCGATGGCGCAGCGGTCAAAGCGTGTCGGGAATAGCGCGCGTTCTGCTCAGGCAGTCCAGCGCGAAAAAATCGCCGTTGGCAACAATATCCCGCGCCCGTCCTCACGCACCGCCATGTCGCCCGATTCGATGCGGCCACTGGCGCCGGCCATGACTTCGGCCATCAGCGCATCGATCGCCAACGCCGACATGCGGATGGCATAGACCGTCAGCACCAGGAACGCCGCATTGTCGCTGAGCAACTGCCGCGCCAGCTGCATCAGTTCGGGCAAATCGCGCTCCAGCGACCAGATTTCACCCTCCGGCCCGCGGCCATATTTCGGCGGATCGAGCAATATGCCGTCGTATTTGCTGCCGCGCCGGACCTCGCGGCGCATGAACTTCAGCGCGTCGTCAGTGAGCCAGCGCACCGGTGCGTCGGCAAGCCCCGACAGCGCCGCATTGTCACGCGCCGAAGCGACCGCCTTCTTGCTGGCATCGACATGGGTGACGTGTGCGCCGGCCGCCGCCGCGATCAGGCTGCCAACGCCTGTGTAGCCGAACATGTTGAGCACCCGCGCGCCGGGAACCGTGCGCACCCGCATCCAGTCCCATTGCCCCGCCATGTCCGGGAAAAATCCAAGATGGCGAAACGGCGTGTTGGTGGCGTGAAACCGCACCTTGTCGCGCGCCAGCGTCCATCGCTCCGGCACATGATATTCTAGGTCCCAGCGGCCGCCACCTTCATCGTCGCGGCCGCCGGTGAATTCGCCATCGGCCTTCCATTCGGCATTTTGTGGCTTCCACAGCGCCTGGGCTTCGGGCCGAATGAACGTGTACGGGCCATAGCGCTCCAGCTTGCGGCCGCCGCCCGAATCGATCAGCGCATAGTCGTCCCACGCCTCGGTAATGAGGATGTTGAGGTTCATGCGGCTTTTTTGGCCGCCTTTATGGCTACACCGATTTCGGCACGCGCCGGTGCGTGCGCCAGCATCGCCGCGCCCGCTGCCCGCGCTGCATCGACCGTTATCGCCTCGATACGCTTGACCAGTTCGGCCGCCGGCACGAAGCGCCCGTGGACCAACAGGCTGCGCGCCACATAGTCGCCCTGCCCCTGCGGACTTTCCAGCGCCATCAGCAATGACGCCACCGCCTGCGCCTTGGCGCGCGCCAGTTCGGCCGGCGATAGCGATTGTGCGGTTTCGGCCATCACCCGGTCAATCAGGTCGCGTGCTCGCGCTGCGTCCTTGCGCGCCGTGGCGGCGTGGATGCTCATCAACCCGCCATCGGCATAAGCCGTAGTGGCAGCACTGATCGAATAGGCCAGCCCCCGATTCTCGCGCACCTCCTGGAACAGCCGCGATGACATGCCGCCGCCGGCAGCCAACGTGAACAGCGCCGCCGCATCGTGCATCGGATCATGGTGGCCGGGCGCCGGATAGCCGCTGGTCAACTGGACCTGCTCGAACCGCCGCGAATCGGAGAATTGCCCGGACGCGAACACGACAACTTCGGGCGCCGGTGCAGCCGATTCGCCGCCATTCGGAAACGCCGCCTCCGCCAACCGAATCACCGCGTCATGATCGACCTTGCCGGCAACGGCCAGCGTCAGCCGCGGATTGCGATAGCCGCTGGCCAGCCACCCGTGCAGGTCATCGACGCTCAGCCGGGCAAGGCTCTCTTCGTTGCCCAGGATCGAGCGGCCCAGCGCCTGCCCCGGAAACGCCGCTTCCTGCAAATAGTCGAAGACAATATCGTCGGGCGTGTCGCGCGCCTCGCCGAGTTCCTGCAACACGACGTCCTTTTCGCGCGCCAGATCATCGACATCGAAGCGCGGATTGGTCACCAGATCGGCAATGATCGAAATGCCCAGCGGCAAGTCGCGCGCCAACAGGCGGGCGTGAAACACCGTGGTGTCGCGGCTGGTCCAGGCGTTCAGATTGCCGCCGACGTCCTCGACCTCTTCGGCAATGGCGCGGGCGCTGCGTGTCGCCGTGCCCTTGAACACCATATGTTCGAACAGATGCGCCAGGCCGTTGTCGCGCACCGTTTCAAAGCGCGCCCCGACATCGGCGTGGAGCGCGACCGCAACGGTTTCGACACCGGGTGCCGCGCAGGTGGCAACTCGCAGCCCGTGGGCGGTGTAGGCGATGACCGGAGCCTTCATGCGGCACGCGATTTCGTTGAAGGATTGGCCCGCGCCGCGATGAACGCTTCGATCTCGCCAAGGTCAGCCGGCAACACCGTATATCGCTCCTCACGATCAAAAATCCCTTGTGCCCGCATCGGCAATACCGGCCGAACGCCGCTGGCCCGCTCGACGGCATCGCGGAACTTGGCCGGATGCGCCGTTGCCAGCGTCACCACCGGCGTATCGCTGCGGCTGGCCCGCGCCGCTGCCAGCCCGATGCCGGTGTGCGGATCGATGACTTGGCCGCAGCGATCATGCGCCCAGCGGATCGCCTGGCTCATCGTGTCGGCATCGATCGCGGTGCTGTCGAAGATTGCGGCGGCAGCCTGACGCTGATTTTCCGGAATTGCCATCGCCCGCGACGCTTCAAAGGCTCGCATTGCCGCTGCCGTCGCCGCGCCATCGCACCCGCCCAGATCGAACAACAGCCGTTCGAAATTGCTGCTGACCTGAATGTCCATCGATGGTGCGTCGGTCGGCGTGACGGTGCCGATCGAATAATCCCCCGCTGACAGCGCACGATGCAGGATATCATTCTGGTTGGTGGCCACGATCAATCGCCCCACTGGCAACCCCATGCAGCGCGCCGCATAGCCTGCAAAGACATCGCCGAAATTGCCGGTAGGGACGGCAAAACTGATCGCGCGATCGGGCGCGCCCAAACGCACAGCGGCATAGAAATAATAAACAATCTGCAGCATCAGCCGTGCCCAGTTGATCGAATTGACCGCAGAAAGGTTGAAGCACCCGGCAAAGCCCGCATCGTTGAACATCGCCTTCACCAGCGCTTGCGCGTCGTCGAAATTGCCCTTGATGGCGACATTGTGGATGTTGGGCGCCAGCACCGTCGTCATCTGGCGCCGCTGGACTTCCGACACCCGGCCTTCCGGATGGAGCATGAACACCTCAACGCCAGCGCGCCCGGCCAGCGCGTTGATCGCTGCGGACCCTGTGTCTCCCGACGTCGCGCCGATGATGGTGACATGCCCGCCCGAGCGGCCGAGAAACGTCTCGAACAGCCGCCCCAGTGCCTGCATCGCCACGTCCTTGAACGCCAGGGTCGGGCCATGAAACAGCTCAAGCAGCCAGTGCCGGCCATCGAGCTGGACCAGCGGCACCGTCGCTGCGTGGTCAAAACTGGCATAGGCACGTGTCAATATATCGCGCAGCTCGGCCTCGGTCAGTGCGTCACCGACAAACGGCGTGCACACCCGCACCGCCGTCTCGACATAGGACAGCCCGGCCAGCGCCGCGATGTCGCTGCGGCTGAACGCCGGCCAGCTTTCGGGCACATACAGCCCACCATCGCTCGCCAGCCCGGCAAGGGTGACAGCCTCAAAATCAAGGGTCGGCGCACTGCCGCGGGTGGAGATGTAGCGCATGGAAAACAGCGACTAGGCGCGCGGCGCCCGGCCTGCAACCATTCGCCGCCGCAGCCACACGCCATAAATCGCCGCCAGCGCTGCCGCCAGCCCGAACCATTGCCCGGCGTAGGACAGATGATTGTCCGGCAAATCACCCGGCGTCGGGCGCTGGGAGCGTTGCAGCGGCGGCACCGCCGTATCGGGAATCAGCATGAACCGAGGCCGGCCGGGGGCATCGCCATAGGGTCGTTCGATGATCAGGCCGGTGAACACCGTGTCGACATGGATCGGCTGGCTGACAGTATCCGGCCGCATCGTCCAGCCGGCGACCGCGACGATATCCGGCGGTTTGCGATTCGGCCGGCACGACACGAGAAGCAGATAACCCGATTCGCCGCTGGCGCTGCTGCCGCCCTTCATATCATAGGGCAGCACGGTGCCGGGCGAGCACGGCAGTTCGGCACGGCGGTATTGCAGGCTTTGCGTGCCGTTCATGCCGGCCAGGAAGTCGGCGGGTTCGAGCATCGGCAGCTTCGGCGCTGCCTCAAGCTGGGCGATCAGCGCGTGTTTCCATTCACGGCGCTGCAATTGCCAGACACCCAGACTGACCAGCGCAGCACCGATCAGCAAGACCAGCAGTGTCGGCAGGATCGGCACGCGCTTCATTGATGGCCTTCACGGGCCTCGTTCCGGAATTCGAGCGCCACCAGCAACGCCTTGGCGATCCGCGACAAGCCAAGTGTCAACACCAACGCCAGCGGGCCCCAGAGCAGCACATGGACATACCAGGGCGGCGATCGCGTCAGTTCCAGCCACACCGCCAACCCGATGACGATCGTGCCGACGATCAAGATGAGAAAACTCGCAGCGCCATCGCCGACGTTGAATGCCGTGAAGTCCAGTCCGCACACACTGCACACCGGCGCAAAACGCAACACGCCGGCGAATAGCCGGCCCTTGCCACACCGCGGACAGCAGCCGGTCAATGCGACCCGGCCAGCCGCCGGGGGCGAAGCATCAACCAACGGCCCGGTCAGCTGAAGGCATTTCGCGCCACCGCCGCGCCAAAGTTCGATCCCCAGACGTAGATGGAGATGAACAGGAACAGCCAGACGACATCGACGAAGTGCCAATACCAGGCCGCCGCTTCAAAACCGAAATGCTGTTGCGGCGTGAAGTGACCCTTGTAGGCGCGCACCAGGCAGACGATCAGGAAGATCGTGCCGATAATGACGTGGAAGCCGTGGAAGCCGGTCGCCATGTAGAACACCGAGCCGTAGACGTTGCCGGCAAAACCGAACTCGGCGTGATAATATTCGAACGCCTGCACGCAGCTGAAGATCAGCCCGAGGATGATCGTCAACCACAGCCCCTGCTTGAGGCCTTCGCGATCGCCGTGGATCAGCGCGTGGTGCGCCCAGGTCACGGTGGTGCCCGACAAGAGCAGGATGACAGTGTTGATCAACGGGAAGACAAACGGATCGAGCAGCTCGACTCCCGCCGGCGGCCATACGCCGCCGATGCCTTCGTGCATGCTCGGATAGAGCGCCGCGTTGAAGAACGCCCAGAACCACGCGACGAAAAACATCACTTCCGAAGCGATGAACAGGATCATGCCATAACGGTGATGCAGCTGAACGACTGGCGTATGGTCGCCGGTGCTAGCTTCGTGGACGACGCTCGACCACCAGAAAAAGAACATGGCGATGACCGAGGCGAGGCCGAGGAAGAACAGCGGCATACCCCATGCTGCCTTGTGCATCCAGCCGATACCGCC
>JAYUUE010000403.1:0-2489 GCA_043754785.1 Polymorphobacter sp.
CCCGCCGGCGTGTTCGGCATGGCACGAATGATCGCCGACCCTGGGAACACCGCCGCCAGATCGGCCGTCGTCACCCCGGCCATCACCGATACCACCAGAGTCATCGCGCCGATACGATCCGTCAGCGACGCCGCAGCCGCACGCCAAATCTGCGGTTTCACCGCCAGCACCAGCACATCGGGGCGGCCATCTGCCGGTATCTCGGCGGCGGGCAACCCCGGATCGATCACTGCCACCGGGCCCATGTCCTCGGCCCGCCAGCGCCCGAGCAGCGCCCCGCCCATATTGCCGCAGCCAAGAAGCCAGATCGGCGCGGTCACGCTTTGCGGTTTTTTGTTGCGGCTCCGCTCACGCTTCGCCGACTGTTTCCAAAAGCGCCGCCGCCAGCGCATCGGCCGGCGCATGGTCGGCGAACATCACCAGCTGGAACACCGGATAAAAGCGCTCGAACTCATCGACTGCCGCTTCGACCAGCACTTCGGCCTGGCCGATGGTCAGATCGGGTGCATCCTCGTCATCATCATTGTCGAGCAATGTCGCGTGGCGGAACAGCACCGTACCGTCCGCCGACCACAGCTCGAAATGCCCCATCCACAATTGCTCGTTGATGCGGCCCAGCACTTCATAAACGGCAGGGCGTCGCGCTTCCGGCGCGATCAGGTCGGCGCGCGCGATGATCTGCAACACCCGCTCCTCGTCGCGCCACAGCGCGCGCAGCTCATAGGTCGCCCAGCCGGCCTTGATCGAGGTACTGATTTCCTCATCACCCGACCGTTCGAAGGCCCAGCCATTGGCGTCGAAGACGTGTTCGAGCATGTCGATCGGTGCAGCCGGCGCCGGCGTGTAATCGATATCAACGAGGCCCATGCGGTCTCCTGACGCCCAACTCGGCAGCATAACCGCCTTCGACGCTGCGCAAGCCCCGACGATTCGGCAAGCGGCCGACTCGGCGCGTAACGATTGCGCGGTGGATAATCATGCGTTGGGCGTTCTTTTCACCGTCAGTGCGGCAATTTGAGCACGCAAAACCGCTATCTCGCCTTTCAGCACCTCGACGGCCTCGCGCGCCGCAGCGGCATTGGCCTTCACCGCCTCGAACTCCTCGCGCTCCACGGCATCGGCGGCGCCGACGAAATCGCGCGCCCGGCGCCGCGCATCCTCGCTGACTTCGCGGCCCATCCCGGCCAGCGTCCCCATCGCGGCGGTCGCCACCTTGGAGAAATCCTCGAACAGTCGATTTTCGGTCTGCATGATCAAATCCCCATCTGAAGGGCATCGACGGTCGGGTTCAACCGCCAGATAGCGGCGTTGAGCGACAGCGCAAAGCCCAGCCACACCAGATAGGGCAGCATCAGCCACGCCGCCACCCGGCTGACCCGCGCAAACGCGAACGTCGTCGCCACTGCGACAATCAGCATCACCGCGATGATGACCATCGCCGGCAGGATCAGATGCAGCCGGAAGAACACCGGCGACCAGCCCAAGTTGATGACAAACCCCAGCGCGAACAGGCCTAGCGCCAGCCCGCGCCCCGGTGCGCGCTTGTGCCCCCAGACGATCGCCGCACTGATGGCGATGGTGGTGTAAAGGATGCTCCAGGCGATACCGAACACCGGCCCCGGCGGCTGCAACGCCGGCAGCACCAGCGACTGATACCAGCCATTGTCATCGGTCGACCCCGAAGTTCGCGCCGACAAGCCGCCGAGCAACAGCAGCAGCGGCACCAGCACGACACCCGCCCGCCACATCGATCCGCGTTGTGTCATAGGGGCGGCAACAACCATTGGGCCAGCATAACCGATTATGCGGCGCTGCAACAGACCTCCTTCTACACCCTCCCCACTCTCGGCTACGCCGAGCGGGCGGCAGCCGAAGTGCCACGCTCCGCCCCCAGCAAAAACTCCACATTTCCCTCAGGTCCAGTGATCGGACTCCGCTCGACACCCACCACCCGCCACCCGTCCAACCCCGCCACCCACGCTGAAACCTCACCACACACCCGCGTGTGCAACGCCGCATCGCGCACCACGCCGCCCTTGCCGACCTCGCCTTTGCCCACCTCGAACTGCGGTTTCACCAGCGCCAGCAACCGCGCGACCGGCTTGGCAAACTCCATCGGCACCGCCAGCACCTTCGCCAACCCGATGAAACTCGCGTCGCAGACAATCAGATCGACCGCCTCCGGGATATGCTCGGCGGTCAGCAACCGCGCGCTCAACTGCTCCAGCACGACCACCCGCGGGTCCTGCCGCAGCGTCCACGCCAGCTGGTTGGTACCTGAATCGACGGCATACACCCGCGCCGCACCGCCCTTCAGCAGTACATCGGTAAAGCCCCCCGTCGATGACCCCACGTCGATCGCCGTCACCCCCGTCACATCCCAGCCTTTGTCGAGACTGGCGAAATGCTGCAATCCATGCGCCAGCTTCACCCCGCCGCGCGACACCCAGGGGTGGTCACGCCCCTTGACCACCACCTCGGCATCATCG
>JAYUUE010000404.1:0-2486 GCA_043754785.1 Polymorphobacter sp.
CCGGCGACGGTCGTGGCGAGGATCAGGTCGTCGGCGGGTGCTTGGGGGACGAGGCCGGAGCGCAGCGCCGCCAGCGTCAGGCCATGGGCGCGTTCGGGATCGAGCACGAAGATCAATGGGCGGAGGGCGGCGAACATGGATTCGTCATGCCGCGCGATGCCGCGCACGTCAAAGCCGCACCGTTCGATTTGCAGATCGGTTACTATGTATGCGCCCCGATGTCCGGGCTGGAGCCTTGATGCGCGAGATTGCCACCCGTCGCTGACCATTTGCCGCAAGGCAGATGGCGAGCCGTGCCTCCCGCCCCGGCCGTTGCCGGTGACGACGTGTGCACCGACGCGACCTTTTGCACCGGGCAATCTCATGAACATTTCGAGGAACGAACAGCGTGTGCTGCACGCGCTGGCACAAGGCGGTGCCATCCGCCACGTACGTGATGGCGACCGTATCATCTTTGCCGAATGTATTACAAGCGAGGGCTATCGGCTGGCGGATTTCAACATGTCGGTGTTTGCGCGGTTGCGCCAGCGCGGGTTGGTTGAGTCGCAGGGCGGGCGGCCGTATCGCATCTCGCCGCGCGGGCTGGGGGCGGTACGGGCGCAGGCGGACAATCGCTGAAGGTGGGGGCGGGCTACTCACTCTCCCTTGCGGGGAGGGAGTAGCCGGGCTCAATCCTCCTCGTCCTCGCGGCCCACCAGATCGAGAGCGCGGGCCTTGACCTGACGGAGGTTGCACCAGTGCACCAGCGCTTCCTCGCGACCGTGGGTGACCCAGACTTCGCTGGGGGCCAGTTCGGTGATGGTGGCGGTCAGTTCGTCCCAATCGGCATGGTCGGAGATGATCAGCGGCAGCTCGACACCGCGCTGCACGGCGCGCTGGCGGACGCGCATCCAGCCCGATGCGAGGGCGCTGACCGGTTCGGGGAGCCGCCGCGACCAGCGATCGGCGAGCGCCGAAGGCGGCGCGATGACGATGGCGCCCTTCATCTCGGCGGCGCTGGCGACGGTGGCCGGGCGCAGGTCACCAAGCGGCACGCCAAAATAGCGGTAGAGGTCGCAAAGTTTCTGCAGCGCGCCGTGGATGAAGATCGGCGCATCGTGGCCGGCGCTGCGCAGCTCCATGATGACGCGCTGCGCCTTGCCGAGCGCATAGGCACCAATGAGGATGCAGCGTTCGGGTTCGGCAGCGAGGCGGGCCAGCACCTTGGCGACTTCGCCGCCGGTCGGTGGGTGGCGGAACACCGGCAGGCCGAAGGTGGCTTCGGTGACGAAGACGTCACACGGCACCGGCTCGAAGGGCGCGCAGCTCGGGTCGGCGCGGCGCTTGTAGTCACCGGAGACGGTGATGCGCTGGCCCTGGTGTTCGAGGACGATCTGCGCCGAGCCGAGAACATGCCCGGCGGGGACAAAGCGCACGCTGACATCGCCGAGGCGCACGGTTTCGCCATAGCCAACGCCCTGGCCACCGACCTGCTCGCCATAACGGACGTTCATGATCGCCAGCGTTTCTGGCGTCGCCAGCACCTTGCCATGGCCAGCGCGGGCGTGGTCGGCGTGACCATGCGTGACCAGCGCCTTGTCCTTGGGGCGCGACGGATCGATCCAGGCATCGGCGGGGGCGATGTAGATACCCTCGGGGTGGGGGATGAGCCAGTCGGGGGATGCCATGGGAGGAATATGGGGCTGGCGCGTGGGTTATGCCAGCGCGGCTTGTCGGCGCAGGGTCCGCCGGGATACTGCCGCAGGCCGTCGATTTGGCACGAGCGGCTCTTTCATCGCTTTTGGTGCCACCATATATCAGGCGGGTGACGCTTCCCCCAGCCATTGCCGCGTGGTTTGCCCAGCGGGGCTGGAGTCCCCGTCGGCACCAGTTGGCGATGGTCGCGGCGGCGCGCGCCGGCAGCCATGCGCTGCTGGTGGCGCCAACGGGGGCTGGCAAGACGCTGGCGGGGTTTCTGGCGACGCTGGCTGATCTGGCAGAAAACCCGCGTGAGGGATTGCACACCATTTACGTCTCGCCGTTGAAGGCGCTGGCGGTCGATGTGCAGCGCAATCTGCTGACACCGGTATCCGAAATCGGCCTCGATATCCGCGTCGAGACGCGGACCGGCGACACGCCGTCCGACCGCAAGAAGCGCCAGCGCGAGCGGCCGCCGCAGATCCTGCTGACCACGCCCGAATCGCTGTCGTTGCTGATTTCCTATCCCGATGCGGCGGCGATGCTGGCGGGGGTGCAGACGGTGATCGTCGATGAAATCCACGCCTTTGCGACGACCAAGCGCGGCGACCAGCTGGCACTGGCCTTGTCGCGGTTGCAACGGCTAGCCCCCGGCCTGCGCCGCGTCGGCCTGTCCGCCACCATCGCCGACCCGGAGGCTTATCAGGGCTGGCTGGCGCCCGATGCCGATGCGGCAAGTGTGGTTTTGGTCACCGGCGATCCAGGGGCGGCGCCGGTGGTGGAAATCATCGTTCCTGAAGATCGCATTC
>JAYUUE010000405.1:0-2479 GCA_043754785.1 Polymorphobacter sp.
GTTGCGGCGTTGCGCCGCGCAGGCCTGCCGCGGCGGACGCGTATGACGCGGAATGACTTTCATCCCCACGCGCGCCGCCGGCCTCGATCGGCTTGACGCCTTTGTCGGCCGCGCCGGGCGCGACTATGCCGAAACCCGCAATTTCGACCATGGACCGACCGACCGGACCAATGTGTCGCTGCTTTCGCCGTATCTGCGCTATCGGCTGATTACCGAAGATGAAGTGGTTGCCGCCGTGCGTGCGCGACATGTGGGACAGGCCGCCGACAAGTTCGTCCAGGAAGTTCTGTGGCGGACCTATTGGAAGGGCTGGCTCGAACTGCGGCCGGCGGTGTGGGCCGCGTACCTTGCCGATGTCGCGCGGCTCGAAGCACAAACCGGCGGCTGGCGGCGCGACTATGAGAAAGCCATCGCCGGCCGCACGGGAATCGATTGCTTCGATGCGTGGATCGGCGAGCTGATCGAACATGGCTATCTGCACAATCACGCCCGGATGTGGCTGGCGAGCATCTGGATTTTCACGCTGCGACTGCCATGGCAACTCGGGGCGGCGCTGTTCTGGAAGCATCTGCTCGATGGCGACCCGGCGTCGAACACTTTGTCGTGGCGTTGGGTCGCCGGATTGCAGACAGTGGGCAAGACCTATCTGGCGCAGGCCGACAATATCGCGCGGTACACGGGGGGCCGCTTTCACCCGGTGGGGTTGGCGACGCGCGCGGCGGCGCTTGAGGCACCGGCACCGCCGGCGCCAGCGCCGCTCGGCGTACTCGATCCGCTCCTCGAAGGGCGTATCGGCCTGTTGCTTGGCGAAGACGATCTGGCGCCGGAGACGTTGGCGCTGGGCGGCGCCAAGGTTGTTGCGGCGGCAAGCCTCGGCGGCGATTTCGGGCGGTCACCCGGCGTTGAAACGTTCGTGAGCGACGCGCTTGGCGACGCCCTGCGCCGCGCTGCAGCCGCGTTCGCGGTGCCGGGGACGGCGTTGCCCGACGCGGCGGTCGCTGCGGTCGGCAACTGGGCCGCGGTCAACGGCCTCCGCCGGATCGCTGTTGCCTACCCACCCACGAGCCCCGGCGCCAATCGGCTGGCGGCGCTTGGCGACGGCTTGCGACAACAAGGAATCACGCTCCACCGCGTCTGCCGGCGCTGGGATGTGGAGGCATGGCCGCACGCCCAGCGCGGCTTCTTTGCCTTTCGCGAACGCTTCCCGGCTTGACGCCGGCCGGCGTGCGTTAATCGGCGGCATTGCGGGTCTGGCATTGCCGGGGTGCAGGCTGCTACAACCTTTTCATGCCCCAACCGGAAAACCCCATCGAAGACTTCCGCCAGGCCGTGGCCGCAACCTTGCGCGCGCTCGGCCATGCACCGGGCGTCGAACTCGCGTTCACCGCCGACAAGCCTTCGTGTTTTGGCGATCAGGCGCGGGTGCCGCAGCCGGGGCGGGCACTGCCGCCGGAGCAGGTGGCCGAAGTGCGCGGCTGGGCCGATTCGTTTGCGCTGCGCCGGCTGCATCATGATGCCAAGCTGCACAATGTCGATCAGCCCGAGGCGGGGATTGCGCGCGATATCTGGAATGCCGTCGAGCAGGCGCGGGTCGAGGCGCTGGGCAGTGCCGAGCTGATGGGGGTAGCGCGCAACCTTGACCGGATGACCGAGATGCGGGTGCGCGCCGACCCGATCGTGCGGGCGCGGTCGGCGGAAGAAGTGCCGATGGCCACCGCTTTGGGCCTGTTGGTGCGCGAGCGGTTGACTGGAGCGCCGCCGCCGAAGATCGCCGAGGCCGCCGTCGATCTGATCCGGCCGCAGATCGAGGATGCGGCGGGCGAGCATCTGGATGACCTTGTCGCCGCACAGAGCGATCAGGCAGCATTTGCGCAGGTTATGCGGCGGGTTCTATCCGATCTGGGCCTTGGCGCCGACCCCGATGCCGAGGCCGAA
Organism: Polymorphobacter sp.; assembly: GCA_043754785.1. Lineage (GTDB taxonomy): Bacteria > Pseudomonadota > Alphaproteobacteria > Sphingomonadales > Sphingomonadaceae > Sandarakinorhabdus. The sequence goes on from JAYUUE010000405.1 coordinate 1,936, forward strand.
CAGTCCGACGACAGCGACCAGGAGCAGGACGACGAGCAGCCCGGCGAGGAGGGCGAGGAACAGGAACAGGACGCCGGCGGCGACGACCAGAGCACCGAAACGCGCGCCGAAGAGTCGCAGGACGACGCCGAATCGACCGAAACGCGCGAAGTCGAAATGGACACCGACATGGTGTCCGAAGCCGAAATGGGCGAAGAAGGCCAGGAGGGCATGACGCCGTGGCGGCCCAATACCGCTTTGTCCGATTTGCCCCCGGACTTTGATTACAAGGCCTATACGAGGGCCCATGACGAGATCGTCGGCGCCGAGGAGCTGTGCGACGCCGAGGAACTGACGCGGCTGCGCGCCTATCTCGACCAGCAGCTGGTGCCGCTGCAATCGGCAGTGACCAAGCTCGCCAACCGCCTGCAACGCCGGTTGATGGCGCAGCAGAATCGCAGCTGGGACTTTGACCAGGAAGAGGGCCTTCTGGACGCAGCGCGGCTGGTGCGGATCGTCACCAACCCGGCCTATTCGATGAGCTACAAGGTCGAGCGCGATACCG
>JAYUUE010000406.1:0-7287 GCA_043754785.1 Polymorphobacter sp.
CGCGTCCCCGAACTGATGGCGATTGCCCATCAACCCGCGCACGATGCCGCGCTGCTGCGCTGGCTGGCCGACGCCTGTGACCGTTATTCCCCCAGTGTCGCCACCGACCCGCTGCAAGGTCTGGTGCTCGATATCACCGGCTGCGCGCATCGCTATGGTGATGAGACCGGGCTGGCGGACGATCTGGCCCGGCGGTTGGCTCTTCACGGCCTGACTGCGCGCTTGGCCTGTGCGGCGAGTCCGACTGGCGCATTGGCACTTGCTCGCCATGGCTGCATCGATATCCGCGCCCTACCGGTCGCAGCGCTGCGCCTGGGCGATGAAGCGCGTCTGGCGCTGCGCCGGGCCGGATTGAAAACCATCGGCGATCTTGCGGCCCGCCCCCGTGCCCCGCTTGCAGCGCGTTTTGGCGAAATATTGCCGGTCGTGCTGGCGCAACTGCTGGCGGAGGCTGATTCGCGCCTCGTGCCGCGCCGCCAACCGCCGGCTATCGCGGTTGAAGCGCGTTTTGCCGAGCCGATAGCGCGCACCGACCATATGCTCGAAGTCCTCGAACAACTTGTGAGCGAGGCCGCTGAACAGCTCGAAGCAATCAACCATGGCGGGCGCCGTTTCGAAGTCGCCTTGTTCCGAGCGGATGGTCATATCGCGCGGCTGAATGTGGAAACCGGCGCGCCAACACGGGATTCCAAGATTCTGGTGCGGCTGTTCAGGGAGCGGATCGACGGGCTCGCCGATCCCCTCGATCCCGGCTTTGGTTTCGATCTGATCCGCTTGGCAGTGCCGGTGACACTGCCACTGGCGGCACAGCAACTGCGGCTGGATGGCGGCGCCGTCGCCGATACCGAACTGGCGGCCCTGCTTGACCGGCTGGCCACGCGGCTCGGCCGCAACCGCATCCGGCGGCTGCGAGCGGGCGAAAGTCATATTCCCGAACAGGCCGCATTTGAGCTGGTTGTCGGCGACACGGCGCCCGTATCGCACTGGCCTGCCCCGGAACCCGGCGAACCGCCGCGGCGGCCCCTGCATCTGTTCGACCCGCCGCAACGCATCGAGGTGATGGCCGAGGTTCCCGACGGCCCGCCGCGGCGCTTTCGCTGGCGCCGGGTCCAGCATGAAGTGACGCACTTCGAAGGGCCCGAACGCATCGCCGCCGAATGGTGGCGCCGCCGCGATGGCAAGGGTCTGACACGCGATTACTACCGGGTGGAAGATGCGCGCGTGCAACGCTTCTGGCTGTTCCGCCACGGCTTGTATGGCACCGAAAAGCCGAGCCCCGACTGGTATGTCCACGGGTTGTTTGCATGAGCAGCTTTGCCGAACTCGCTGCAGCAACCAATTTTTCATTCCTGCACGGCGCGTCGCATCCTTCCGACATGGTGGCGGCAGCGCTGGCGCTGGGCCACAATGGCATAGGCATCGCCGACCGCAATACCGTGGCGGGAGTCGTTCGCGCCCATATCGCGCTACGCGAAGCGGTGGCCGCCGCCGGCGGGCCCGTTGATTTCAAGCTTGTGGTTGGCGCCCGGCTGGTTTTCGCCGACGGCACGCCGGACATCATCGCCTATCCGGTCAACCGCGCCGGATGGGGGCGGCTGACCCGGTTGCTGACCCTGGGCAATCTGCGCGCTGAAAAGGGCGAATGTATCCTGCATCTGGATGATCTCGTTGGCGTGCTGCAGGATATGGCCTTGATTGTCATGGGGGATGACCGGGCGGTGCTGGCCCGATTGAGCCAGCGCAATCCCGATCGCATCTGGATTGGCGCGGCGATGCATCGCAGTTGCCGCGACCGGCGAAAACTGGCTGGCTTGCAACAACTTTCCGCTGACACCGGCCTTGCGTTGATGGCCGTCAATGCGCCGCTCTATGCTGTGGCTGATGATCGCGCCTTGCAGGATGTGATGACCTGCATCCGCGAAAAGACCGTGATCCAAACAGCCGGACGCCGGCTCGCTGCCAATGCCGAACGCCATTTGAAACCAGCCGCCGAAATGGCGCGGCTGTTTGCCAGCGCGCCCGACGCGATGACCGCAACCCAGGACTTGCTTCGGCTCATCGATTTCAGCCTCGATGACCTGCGTTACGAATATCCCCACGAGCCGGTCCCGCCGGGCTGGACCCCGATGGGCTGGCTGATCCGCATGACCATGCGCGCCGCGCGCCTGCGTTATCACCACCAGCGGCTTCCCGAAAAGCTGCGCCGGATGCTGCTCGAAGAATTCGCGCTGATCAGGCAGCAGAATTACGCCTATTATTTTCTGACAGTCCATGATCTGGTTGCCTTTGCGCGTGCCCAGGACCCGCCGATCCTGTGCCAGGGGCGCGGCTCGGCGGCGAATTCGGTTGTCTGCTTTCTGCTCGGCATCACTTCGGTCGATCCAGTGGCGCACAACCTGCTGTTCTCGCGCTTTGTCTCTGCCGACCGCAACGAGCCACCCGATATCGACGTCGACTTCGAACATGAGCGCCGCGAGGAGGTGATCCAGTATATCTATCGCCGCTATGGCCGCCACCGCGCCGGCATTGCGGCAACAGTCGCGCATTACCGGCCGCGCAGTGCCGTGCGCGAAGTCGGCAAGGTGCTGGGGCTGAGCGAGGACATTACCAGCCGGATGAGTTCCACCACATGGGGCAGCCACGCCTCGACGATGGATGAAGAGCGCATTCGCGAGACCGGTTTCGATCTGGATAACCCCGAGATTGCCCGTCTCAACCGGCTGGTGACGCAGTTGCTGGGTTTTCCGCGCCACCTGGGCCAACACGTCGGGGGTTTCGTGCTAATCCAGGATCGGCTCGACGAAACCGTGCCGATCCACAATGCCGCGATGCCCGATCGGACCTTCATCGAATGGGACAAGGACGATATCGACGCGCTGGGGCTGATGAAGGTCGATGTGCTGGCGCTCGGAATGTTGACATGCATCCGCAAGGCTTTTGACCTGATGCGCCACCACGGCCTTGGTGACCACACGCTGGAGGTCGATCTCGATGCTAGCGACCCGGCGGTCTATGACATGCTGTGCAAGGGCGACAGCATCGGCGTTTTCCAGGTCGAAAGCCGGGCGCAGATCAACATGCTGCCGCGCCTCAAACCGCGCAAACTTTATGATCTGACGGTGCAGGTGGCGATCGTGCGGCCGGGTCCGATCCAGGGTGACATGGTACATCCTTATCTGCGGCGCCGGGCGGGGCTGGAAAAGGTCGAATATCCGGCGCCAAAACCGCCGCACCCGCCCGATGAGTTGCGGATACTGCTCGGCGAAACCTTTGGCGTGCCGCTGTTTCAGGAACAGGCCATGAAGCTGGCCATCGTCGCTGCGAACTTCACGCCATCCGAGGCCAATCAGTTGCGGCGATCGATGGCGACCTTCCGACACGTCGGCGGCATGGACCGGTTTCGCGAAAAACTTGTCGGCGGCATGACGGCGCGGGGCTATGCGCGCGATTTCGCCGAGCGCTGCTACAGCCAGATCGAAGGCTTTGGCAGCTATGGCTTTCCCGAAAGCCATGCACTGTCGTTTGCGCGGCTGGTCTATGTGTCGTCGTGGATAAAGTGCCATCACCCGGCGGTGTTCGCCTGCGCACTGCTCAATTCACAGCCTATGGGCTTCTATGCCCCGGCGCAGATTGTCGGCGACGCCCGCGATCATGGCATCGATGTGCGGCCTGTCGATATCAACGCCAGCGATTGGGACAACAGCCTCGAAGCCGGGCTGGACGGGCTGGCATTGCGCCTCGGGCTGCGGCAGGTCGATGGCTTTCGGCAGACTTGGGCCGATGCAATGGTTGCGGCGCGGCCGTTTGCCAGCATCGAGCAACTCGCGCGTCACGCCGGCCTGCCGGCACGGGCGCTGCGCCTGCTTGCCGATGCCGATGCGTGCGGGTCGATAGGGCTTGGTCGCCGCGAAGCGCTTTGGGAGGCGCGGCGGACCCCCACCGACGTCCTGCCATTGTTTGCCGCTGCCGATACGCGCGAACTGGGCATTGAACCCGCTGCCAACCTGCCGATCATGCGGCCTGCCGAACAGGTTGCGGCGGATTACCAGACAATCCGCCTGTCACTGAAGGCGCATCCGATGCAGTTCCTGCGCGCAGTTTTTGCTGGCGAAGGCGTGCTCAGTTGCGCGCAAACCGCAGCTGCAAGGGACGGACAGCGGGTGAAGACCGCCGGCATCGTCCTCGTCCGCCAACGCCCCGGCAAGGGCAATGCCATCTTCGTCACCATGGAGGATGAGACCGGCATCACCAACGTCGTCATCTGGGCACGGTTGTTTGAACGCTATCGCCGCGCCGTCATGGCGGCACGGCTGATGCTCGTCGAAGGCGTTTTGCAGCGCAGCCCCGAAGGCGTCGTCCACCTGATGGCAACGGGCATTACCGACCGCACGTCGGAACTTGATCGCCTGTCCGATACCCATGCGCCAAACCCGCCGGCTGCGCGCGTCGATGAAGATCTTCACCCCGGATATCCGCGCACGCACGGCCACCCGCGCAACACACTCATCCTGCCCAAGTCACGGGATTTTCATTGATCAACTGCACGATCAGGCGCCAAGGGGCATCTGACTATCCCCGTCAAAACTCCACAAAGCCTTCGGCATTGGTGTCCGCCGCGCCGCGATCGCCGAACTGCTGCATCAACCAAGTCGCCGTCGGCCCCGGCGGCAGGTCGCGTCGCCGTGCCGGGGCTCGGCAATTCAGCTGCCTCGAATGCCAGCCGCGATGTTATCGGACTTATCACGCAAGTCCAGCGGGCCTATCTGGGTGCCATGCGCGGGGCACGACCCCGACCCGCCAGGAGATCACCGATGATCGAGGTTCGACCGTTCAGTAGTCTTGGCGGCGCCAACCACGGCTGGCTCGACGCCAAGCATCATTTCAGTTTTTCCGGCTATCACGATCCCCGCCGCATGAATTGGGGTTCGCTGCGGGTGTGGAATGACGACATCATCGCACCGAAATCCGGCTTTCCGCCGCACCCGCACCGCGACATGGAAATCATCACCTATGTCCGCGAAGGCGCCATCACTCACAAGGACAGCCTGGGCAACACCGGCCGCACCGAGGCCGGCGATGTGCAGGTGATGTCGGCCGGCACCGGCATCACCCACGCCGAATATAATGCCGAGGATGTCGCGACGACGCTGTTCCAGATCTGGATCGAGCCCAGCCGCAGCGGTGAAAAGCCGGCCTGGGGTGCCAAGCCCTTCCCCAAGGGTGCGCGTTCCGGGCAGTTCGTGGTGCTGGCCAGCGGCTTTGACACTGACCATGACGCGCTGCCGATCCGCGCCGATGCGCGGGTGGTCGGCGCCACGCTGAAGGCCGGTGAGACCGCGGATTATGCGCTGGGCGCGACCCGGCGCGGCTATCTGGTCCCCGCCACCGGCGCCGTCCGGATCGACGGCCAGCGCGTCAACCCCCGCGACGGCGCGGCGATCAGCGGCGTCGAAACCCTGCGAGTAACCGCGCTCGAAGACAGCGAAATCGTGCTGGTCGACGCAGCCTGACGGACTCCTTTCCCATGCGGGGAGGGACCAACCTACCCGCTGCGTCCCGTCGCCATGATGAACCGCCGGCCATCGGGCGCCGTCCCGATATGCACCGCCACGCCATAAGTCGCTGCAATCAGCGCGGGCGTCAGCACCGCCTCGGGCGGCCCGAATGCCACGACCTGCCCGCCGCGCAGCAGCAAGATATCATCGGCAACGCGCGCCGCCTGGTTGAGATCGTGGAGCACCACGACGACGCCGGCGCCCGCCGCGGCGATACTGCGCAGGCAATCGAGCACATCGTGCTGATACGCCGGATCAAGGCTGGCCAAAGGCTCGTCGGCGAGCAGCCATTCGGGCGTGCCGGCGAGCACCCGCGCCAGCAGGACGCGGCTGCGTTCCCCGCCCGAAAGCGTGTTGACGATGCGGTTGCGCAGAGTCGCTGTGTCCGTCGCCGCCATGGCGGCAGCAACGGCAGCGGTGTCGGCTGGGGTTTCGCCCCAGCGGCCGCGGTGGGGAAAGCGGCCCAGCGCCACCAATGTGGCGACATCGACATCCCAGTGCACATCGGCGCTTTGCGGCAGAAAGCCGATGCGGCGCGCCCGATCGCGTGGCGGGATTTGTGCAGCGGGAATGCCGCCCATACTGACCACGCCCGCATCCGGCACACGCAACCCGGCCAAGCAGGCGAGCAGCGTCGATTTGCCGGCGCCGTTGGGGCCGAGGACGGCAGTAACGCGGCCGGGGAGGAACTTTGCGCTGAGGCTGTCGAGGACGCGAGTGCCACCGAGCGTGAGACCGAGGTTGACGACCGCAAGGCTCATGGCAGGGTCCGGCGCATGCGCAGAAGCAGCATGAGAAAGAATGGCCCGCCGAGCATCGACATGGCGATATCGAGCCGAAGCTCGCTGACGGTCGGCGCGATGCGGACAAGACTGTCCGCCAGCACCAGCAGCAGCGCGCCGCCGATGGCTGACGGCAGCAAGACCGCCGACGGCCGGTGGCCGGCGAAAGGGCGGACGAGGTGCGCAGCGGTGCTCTGGGTGAGCAGGACGCGCGGCGGATGGGCGACGAGCAGTTCCAGCGGCAGCACGTCCCACTGCCGCAGGCCGTAGTCGGCGCTTTGATTGTGGAAGCCGCTGGCGCTGAGCAGCGCATCGGGCAGCGTCCCCTCCCCCGGCACCATGCCGCCACCGACCCAGATCAGTGCCGGGATCGGCGGGGCGGTGGTGGCAGCCGCCGCCAAGGCGGCGTCGATGCGCGCCACCAGCGCCGCGCCGCGTTCGGAATGCCCGGCGGCGGCGGCGATGCGGCGAACCTGCACGCGGCTTTGTGCAATGGTTTCCGGCGGGGCCAGCGACAGCATCGGCACCCCCAGCCGGCGCAGGATCGGCGCCATGGCGATGGCCGAAAACGAGTCGGCGAGCACCAGATCGGGGGATTGGGCGATGACTTCCTCGGCAGTGCCCGACGTGGCGGGGAAGCGTGCAGCGACGGCCAGCGGGATCGAAGTCGAGCGCTGCGCCTGGGAATAATGGCTGATGGCGGCAATCTGCGACGGGTCGGCAACCTCGACCAGGATGGCATCGATGCAGGGATTCGTCGAAACAATACGGGCCGGGATGGCGCCTGCGGTCGTGCCGAGCAGGAGGAGAACGAGTCCCCCGCCCCGGCACGATCGAGAAATCCACGCGATCAATAGCGCAACCGCACGCCGGCATAGCCGGCGCGGCCGGGCTGGCCATAGTTCGATGTGGTTTCATAGCGTTGACCCAGCAGGTTTTCGATGCGGCCA
>JAYUUE010000407.1:0-7261 GCA_043754785.1 Polymorphobacter sp.
TCTGACCGAAACGCTGACGAAGCGCCACTTGACGCTGGCGGCACCTGCCGACCAGTCGTTGCGAGGCGGCACGCAGACGCGAGGAGACTTGTTCGCTACAACCGACCCAGTCTTGCTCGGCTTGCAGGCGAGCCTTGTGAACAGCGTTGAAGCCGGGTTGGCGAGCCTGGTTCCCGATACTGCGCATCCATTTCTGGGTCGCCTCGCGGCGGGGGTCACGATGGCAGGCTCGTGGTCGGTGCGGCTCCGCGCGCAAGGATTTCACATCAGCCATATCCATCACAAGGGCTGGCTGAGTTCAGCATTCTATGTCGGGGTCCCGCCCGAAATCAATGCGGGCAGCGAAGCCGGAACACTGCGTTTCGGCGTTCCCGATGCAGCGCTTGGGCTCGATCTGTCGCCCCGGCGGATCGTGACGCCGTCACCGGGGCGGCTGGTCATTTTTCCATCGTATTTCTGGCACGGCACCGCACCGTTCGAAAGCGCCGCGCCGCGGCTTACCGTTGCGTTCGACGCACTCCCAAGGCAATGATTCACCGGCTCCCGCTCGTCTGGCAAGCGGGAGCCAAATGCAATGCTACCGCCCGCGATAGCCGCCGCCCGAACCGGCGCGGCCCTGACCCTGACCCTGACGTCCACCGTCGCCGCGGCCACCGCCTTGCCCGCGATGCGGCGTGACCTGCGCGCGTGGGTCGCGGCCCGAACGGCCGCCGCCCGAAGGTCGCCGCGCATGATCGCGGCGTTCTTCCTCGCGCGGTGCCGGTGGTGCTGCGCGTTCGATCTTCTGGGCTGCCACGACAGCGGCGCGGAAGTCGGCGGGCAGCGCCAGCACGGTGATCTTCTGGCGGATCAGCTTTTCGATATCGCGCAGGAACGGCCGTTCGTCCTCGGCACAGAACGCAATCGCCTGGCCATTGGCGCCGGCGCGCGCCGTGCGGCCGATGCGGTGAACATAGGATTCGGGCACGTTGGGCAGTTCATAGTTGATGACGTGCGAAACGCCGGTCACATCGATGCCGCGCGCCGCGATATCGGTGGCAACGAGGACGTTGCAGGTGCCGGCCTTGAATGCCGCCAACGCGCGCTCCCGCTGCGGCTGGCTCTTGTTGCCATGGATGGCTTCGGCGACGATGCCGGCGTTGCCGAGCTGCCGCACGATGCGATCGGCGCCGTGCTTGGTACGGCTGAACACCAGCGCGCGGTCGATCGACTTGTCCTTGAGCACCATCTGCAACAACGCCGGCTTTTCGGCCTGGTTGACGTGGATGACGGCCTGCTCGACGCGTTCGGCGGTGGTGGCGGCGGGCTTGACGGCGACATGGACCGGGTTGGTCAGATATTTCGCTGCCAGTTCCTCGATCGCCTTGGGCATCGTCGCTGAGAAGAACAGCGTCTGGCGCTTGCGCGGCATCAGCCCGACGATACGGCGCAGATCATGGATGAAACCTAGATCAAGCATCTGGTCGGCTTCATCGAGAACAAGGATTTCCACCAATTTCAGATCGATGCTGCCGCGTTGAACGAGGTCGAGCAACCGGCCCGGCGTGGCAACCACTACGTCGACGCCGCTGCTCATGGCGCGTTCCTGGCGCGGAATCGGCACGCCGCCGAACACCGTGGTGACAGTCAGTTTCAGATATTTGCCATAATCGGTGAACGACTGGGCAATCTGCGACGCGAGTTCGCGCGTCGGCGCCAGCACCAATACGCGCGTCGCGTATTTCAGGCGGTGCTTGGGGTTGGCGGACAGGCGATGCAGGATCGGCAGCGCGAACGCCGCAGTCTTGCCGGTGCCGGTCTGGGCGATGCCGCACAGGTCATGGCCTTCCATCGCCGGCGGAATCGCCTGTACCTGGATCGGCGTCGGTTCGGTATAGCCCTTGTCGGCAAGCGCACGGGCGAGCGGTTCGGCTAGGCCGAAGCTGGTAAAATATGTCATTGGTTTTCTTTGCGGTAATTCACTGCCAGCGGCGATACGGCGGCTGGACGAGCGGGTTTTGACAACCCGCGTGATGGGGTGGCCCTTGGGGCTGGCCTCTGAACATCCGGGTCTGGGGCGGTGCCTTTCCCCTCTACCGAGGCGAAGACTGGGCCCGATCACGCACCCGGCGTGGGCGTCGAACCCTCTGGTTCGCGCTGAAGCCGAGGCGCATATCATCCAAGTCGACGAAAATGTCAATGGAGGGACTTATGATGCCGCGCTGGGGCTGGATGATCGGGGGGTTGGCAGTGGTGGTCGCAGCGGTCGTTGCGCTGTTTCCGCTGCGATTGGCGCTGCGGGATCGGGGAATTGCCGCCGATGAGATCAGCGGGTCGATCTGGCGCGGACATCTGACCGGCGCCCGTTGGCATGGCATCGCGCTCGGCGATCTCGATACCAGCGCCCGGGCCTGGCCCCCGGCAATCGACTTTTCCGGCTCTGTGCTGCGCGGGCGACTGACGCCGACCGGCGTCGAAGGCCTGAGCGGCAACATCGAAGATTTTGCCGGGCTGCCGCTGGCACAGATTTCGCTCGATAATGTCACGGTATTGGCCAACGATAACGGCTGCTCATTCGCGGGCGGGGTCGTTGCAGTCTATGCCCAGCCCGTGCCGCAACTCGGCGCGCTTTCGGGTCCGCTGATTTGCCAAAATGGCGTGCTGCGGGCGGTGCTGACCCCGGAACAGGGCGATGCGCGTGTCGACCTGTCGCTTGACAAGAGCGACCGTTATCGCGTCGTGCTGATCGTCGGCAGCCTGCCGGCGATGCTCCGGACGGGATTGATCATCGCCGGGTTCGAAGCAACAGACAAGGGTGTGGCGATGACCCGCGAGGGGCAGCTGTAGTCATTCTTCAAAATGTCAAAGAGCAGGCCCGTCCTGCTTAGAGCCTATTTGGTTCGTGTAGGAAAGTGTTATCTCACATCGGCAGCAAAATCTGCCTGATCGCCTTGCCCGCCGCGAGCTCATCGAGCGCCGCGTTGATTTCCCCCAGCGGCCGCACCCCCGACAGCAGGCGCTCGACGGGAAGTCGCCCGGCCTTCCACAACGCGATGTAGCGCGGCACGTCGCGCGCCGGGATGCACGATCCCATGTAGCTGCCGATCAGCGTCTTGGCGTCCGCCACCAGCGAAATCGCCGGGATGGTCAGCGGGTCGGCCGGATTGGGCAGGCCTACAGTCACCGTGCGCCCACCGCGCACCGTCAACCGATACGCCTGCGCAAGCACCCGCCCCGAACCGACGCTTTCGATCGCCACCGTCACCCCGCCCAGCGCGGCGATTGCCGCCTCGGCGTCGTCGGGATGCACGGCGGCCCGCGCCCCCAGCGCCAGCGCCAGCGCTCGCTTTTCCGCCACCGGGTCGATGGCGATGACCGGTTGGCCACCCGCCGCGACGGCGCCGATCAGCGCTGCCAGTCCAACCCCGCCCAGCCCCCAGATAGCGACACTTTCCCCCGGCCGCACAGCGGCCGAGTTGAACACGGCGCCGACCCCGGTCAGCACGGCACAACCGAACAGCGCGGCGATGGTCGGCGGGATGTCGGCGTCGATTTTCACCGCGGAGCGTTGGTCGATGACGGCATGGCCGGCAAAGGCCGATACGCCGAGATGATGATGCACCGCGTGCCCCGCCTCGCTCAATCGGCAGCCGCCGCCGATCAGTTCGCCCCGGCCATTGGCGGCGGCGGCTTCAGCGCACAACCAGGGCGTGCCGGACAGGCAGGACGTGCAGTGCCCGCACGCCGGCAGGAACGCCAGCACCACCCGGTCCCCCGGCACCAGCCGCGCGCCGTCGCCCACCGCCACCACTGTGGCGCAGGCCTCATGCCCCAGCGCCATCGGCACCGGGCGGTTGCGGTCGCCATTGACGACCGAAAGATCGGAATGGCACAGGCCAGCGGCTTCGATGCGGACCAACAGTTCGCCGGCACGTGGCGGTGCCAACGTCACCTCCGCCAGCCGCAGCGGCCGGGTTTCGGCAAACGGCCGGGCGATGTTGCCAGCGTCGAGAACAGCGGCGATGGTCTGCATGGTCGAGCCCTTTAAATGGCGGCGCCAGAACTCCGGCTGCCGCATGCGGACGATAGGCGGAACTGGCGCGGCAATGGTGCGTTTTATCGTCATCGTCCACCCCGCGAACAGCGCGGCGCAACCGGGAGTTCACACTATGCTCAATTGGGCCATCACCTTCCTCGTCATCGCGCTCATCGCAGCGCTGTTCGGCTTCGGTGGCATCGTCGGCGCCGCCGTCGGCATCGCCAAGATTCTGTTTTTCATCTTCGTCGTGCTGTTCGCCATCAGCCTGGTCATGTCGCTGGTCAGTGGCAAGCGCGTCTAAGATCGGGCGCGTCTGATGGTTGCGTGCGCCAAGGCGGCGGTGGCATCGATGAACGGCACCGCAGCCGCCTTGAGCACCAGCGGCACTTCGGTGCACGCCGCAATGATCACATCAGCGCCGCCGGCCACCAGGTCGGCGGCGATTTGCGCCATGGCGGCTGTCACTGCGGCGCCGGTATCACCGGCCTTGATCCCGTTGACCAAATGCTGCACCCGAGCCGGATCGGCGCTGATGATCGGTACCGGCGCCCGGCGGTAAAGCCCGGCATCGCGCGTGGCGCCGATGGCGATGATGCCAATGCGGCTGGGGGCATGAACGATCGCGGCGGCAATCGCTGAATCGACGATATCGACGAAATCGGCGCCTGCCACTGCACGGATATCGCCGGCCCAGCTGTGTGCGGCATTGCACGGCATCGCCAGCACCTGTGCCCCCATGGCGATCAACTGCCGCGCGGTGGCCGCCAACATCGGCCCCGGCGACGGCCCGGTGCCGGCCAGCGCGGCGTTGCGACCCGGAATCCGCGGATTCGAATCGATGATGACGCGCGGATGGTCAATATCTTGTGACGCGCCGGCGCCGTCGACTAGCAGCCGCAGAAAATCTGCCGTCGCCGCCGGACCCATGCCACCGATGACACCAATGGTCCGCCACTGCGTCATGCGTTGTGTGCAGGGTCGCGCAGGTCGCGGGCATAGGCATGGAGCGACGGGCTGCCGCCGGTATGGACAAAGCAGATGCGCTGCCCTGCTTCGAACGCCCCATGCCGCACCAGCCCGATCAGCCCGGCCATGGCCTTGCCGCTGTAGACCGGATCGAGCAACACGCCTTCCAGCGACGCCAGCATCCGCACCGCCGCGACCATTTCGGGCGTCGGCAGCGAATAGCCCGGCCCGACCCAATCATCGAGGGCTGTCACTGATTCCCGCGCGGGCGCTGGCGTGCCGAGCAGTGCGGCCGTGGCCAAGGCAAGCTTATGGACATTGCCCTCCTGTTCGGCGCGCGGGCGGCGGACATTGATGCCGGTCAACGGCACACCGGCATTCAGTGCGGTCAACCCGGCCAGCAGCCCCGCATGGGTGCCGGCACTGCCGCTGGCGACGATGATCGCATCGAACGGCACGCCAAGATCGAACGACTGCGCCATGATCTCATCGGCGCAGGCGGCATAACCCAATGCCCCCAGCGGCGTCGAACCGCCGCCGGCGATGGTATAGGGAACACCGCCGGCAGCGCGCACCGCTGCGGCCTCAGTGGCCATCTCGGCGGCCAGATCGGTGCCCAGCGGCACGGTGCGCAACGCTTCGACACCCATAAGGTCGAACAGCAAATTGTTGCCCAAAGCCGCATCGTCATAGGTGCCGGGCACTCGCTCCTCGATGATCAGCCGGCACTTCAGCCCCTCCTTCGCCGCCGCTGCCAACGTCAGCCGGCAGTGATTCGACTGCGGCGCACCGACGGTAATCAGCGTGTCGGCCCTTTGCGCCAGTGCCTCGGCAACCAGGAACTCGAGCTTGCGAGTCTTGTTGCCGCCCGCTGCCAGCCCGAGCAGATCGTCGCGCTTGATCCAGATTTCGGGGCCGCCGAGCACCGCCGACAGGCGCGGCAATGGCTCAAGCGGCGTAAAGCCGGGGGTGTAACGGCGGCGGGGAAAGCGTGCGAGATTCATGGCCGTGTGATGCGCGATGATCGCCGCCGGTGCAACCGGCGCGCGCAACGGCAAAAGCGTGTATAGCTGCTCCATGACGGAAAATTTCAATACCCCTGCCGGCATTGCCATCGCCTGGGCGGTAGGCCTGTGCCTGATCGGCGGGCTGATGACGCCGCGCGCCGACTGGTATGAATCGCTCAACAAGCCGTCATGGCAGCCGCCCGGCTGGTTGTTCGGCCCGGCTTGGACGATCATTCTGGGGCTGGCGGCTTGGAGCGCCGTCATTGCCTGGAACACAGCCGCGACGCCGGCCGAACAGCGGGCGGTGCTGATCCTGTTCGGCGTCAACGGGCTGTTTCACCTGTTGTGGAGTCCGCTGTTCTTCAAGCTGCAACGCCCCGACTGGGCATTGATCGAAGTGCCGTTTCTATGGGGGTCGCTGGTGGCGATGGTCATCGTGCTATGGCCGATATCGGAAAAGGCGGCGCTGCTGATCCTGCCCTATCTGGCCTGGGTCAGCTTCGCCGCCTTCCTGAACCTAACAATCGTCAGGCTCAATCCGCGATGAGGGCGACCTCACATCCGGTGAAGCGCACACAGTTTGTTGCCATCGGGATCGCGCAAATAGGCCAGATATAATTTGCCATTGCTGCCGTCGCGCACGCCCGGCGGATCTTCGCACGCCGTGCCGCCCGCCGCGACCCCTGCGGCGTGCCAGGCATCGGCCTGTTCGGGCGAGGTGCAGGCGAAACCGATGGTGCTGCCATTGCCATTGCATGCCGGCTCGCCATTGATGGGTACCGATACCGAAAAGATGCCGGTCGGCGTCATGTAAAAAATGCGATGGCCATCGACATGCGCCGCTGGCGCCCCAAGTGTGGCCATCAACGGATCGTAAAACGCCTTGGCGCGCGGCAGGTCATTGGTGCCGATCATGATATGCGAAAACATGCTGTCCCCCTTTTGGTTGTGATCCAGAACATCAGCCTGGCGGACATCCTACCACGAGTCATGCTGCCATTCTGGGCAGTGCCTGCACATTCAAGGAATGGTGCGCGACGCAGTCTGACGCGAACCCGTCTCTGCCTGTTATTCCCTGTTATTGCTTGAGAATAGGGAATTTGGCCATTTTTCGTCCGTCTTGGCACCTTCCAAATACCGGCTCTTTCTGTGTTTACCGTGAGTTAGAAGTGGAATTTCGTAACCGGGGCAGATTCCTGTGCGTGGGGTCTTCCCAGATTGGTCTGGGTGTGATTCACACTGCCGGTGACTGCTTCTGGCTCAGACCCTG
>JAYUUE010000408.1:0-2468 GCA_043754785.1 Polymorphobacter sp.
TCGTCGCTGCCGAATTCCGCCGCAGTGACTGGCACAAGCGCGACCAGACCCTCACCCTGCGCACGGGATTGTCCGCCGAACAACAGGACGCCTATGACGCCACGACCTTTGAAGTCAGCGGCCGCGTCGATCGCGTCTCCAACCTCAACTGGCAAAAGCCCTGGACTTATGCGGTGGGCAGCGAGTTCCTTATCACCCGCCAGCGTGACCGTTCGGCGCCCAATGATCCCAACAACACTTTCTTCATCCTCGCCTTCCCCGGAATCGTCACCTGGGACAAATCCGACAATCTGCTCGATCCGACGCGCGGCTTCCGTCTCACCGCGCGGCTATCGCCGGAACTGACGCTGCGCAGCGGGCAATATCTCAATTACGTCAAGGCGCAGTTCGAAGGCACCGGCTACATCCCGTTCGGCGATTTCGTCCTCGCCGGGCGGCTCCACCTCGGCTCGATCATCGGCGCGGATCGCGGCCGCATCGCCCCGAACCGGCGCTTCTATGCTGGCGGCGGCGGCTCAGTGCGCGGCTTCGATTTCCAAGGGGTCGGGCCGCGAGACCGCGAAGGCTCACCCACGGGCGGCAACAGCCTGACCGAAGCGTCGGTGGAAGGCCGTTATCGCTTTCAGGCCTTTGGCAATGATCTGGGTGTCGTCGCCTTCGTCGATGCCGGCAATGTCGATGTCGGGACGACGCCCGGCTTCAACAATTTGCGCTTCGGCGCCGGTGTCGGGGTGCGATATTACACCAGCTTCGGGCCGGTTCGCATCGATATCGCCCGGGCGCTCAACCGCCAGAATACCGATCCCAAGGTCGCCTTCTACGTCTCCATCGGCCAGGCGTTCTGATGGCGAGCGAGACCCCCCGGCGGCGCTATTTCCCGGGCAACGGTATCGCCCGTGTGCTGTCGTTCACCGTGCTCGCCGTGCTCGTCATCGCCGCGCTGGCTTATGGCGCGCTGCGCTGGGCCGACAGCGACAGCGGCCGCGCGTTCGTCGCCCGGCAAATCCCCGGCATAAAAACCGAAATCGGGCTTACGGTGCATGTCGATCGAATCGATGGCTCGATTTTCGGTGTCGCCGTCCTTCACGGCCTCACCCTCTCCGACCCCAAGGGCGTCTTTGCCGAAATCCCCCGCCTCGAACTTGACTGGCGCCCGCTCGATCTCGTCACCAAAACCTTCACCGCCAAACGCATCACCACGCCCGAAATGCGGATGCTGCGCCTGCCGCAGCTGCTGCCATCGAGCAGCAAGACCTTTTTCCCCGATTTCGACTTCGCCATCGGCCGCTTCCGCATCGATCGGCTGGTGCTCGAAGCGCCGGTATCGGGACAGCGCCGCGTGCTGGCGGTGGGCGGCAATGCCACCATCCACAAGGGCCGCGCGCTGGTGGATCTCACCGTGCTGACTCTTGGCGAAACAGCCAAAGGCAGCGGCGATACCGTCCGCCTTCATCTCGACACCAACCCCGATGCCGACAAGTTCGATGTCGATGCGTTGATCGCCGCCCCCGCCGGCGGCGCCATCGTCACCTTGCTCAAGCTGCCGGCGCCGCTCGACGCGCGGCTGTCGGGCGATGGCAGCTGGCGCAACTGGGTCGGCCGCCTCGACGCCAGCCTTGGCGGCAAACCCATCGCCGCCATCGCCATTACCGGCACCAACGGCCTGTTCACGGCGCGCGGCACCGCTTCCCCCGGCGCCATTCTCACCGGCGCACCGGGGCGGCTGCTCGCCCCGCAAGTCGCCATCGATGCCAGCGCGCAGGTGAACAACGGCAAGGCGGCGATCACCGCTCTGCTCAGCAGCGCCGCCATCGATCTCGACGTCCGTGGCACTGTCGATTTCAGCAATGAAAGCCTCGACGGTCTCGCAGTCACCGCCCGGCTGCTGCAACCCGCTGCCATCGATCCGCGCATTAGCGGACGCGACGTCCGCGTCACAGCACGTCTTACCGGCAGCTTCGTCAACCCGGTCATCGATTACCGGCTCAGCGCCGCCAGCTTCGCCTGGGGGCCGACTCTCGCCACCAATTTGCGCGCCGCCGGCATCGTTCGCGCCGGCACCGTGCCGTTGGTCATCCCCATCACCGCCAGCGCCGCCCGCATCGACGGGCTTGGCGACCAGGCGACGCCGTTCCTCACCAACGTCCGTATCGACGGCGCGCTGCGCTGGGCCAATGGCATCATCACTGGGGACAGGGTGCGCTTCGCCAGTGATCGGCTCGCCGGCACCGTCACTATCATCGTGACACCGGCCACCGGCACGTTCCTCATCACCACCTCGACGGCGGTGCAGCAGGTCACCATCCCCGGCATCGGCATCGCCAATCTCCAGGCCGATCTGCGCGTCGCTTCCAGCCCGACGGGGCCGGGCATAAGCGGCCCGTTGACGGTGCGTGTCACCCGCCTCGACAATGGCGCCGTCGCCGCACTGACCCAGGGTTTGCCGATTATCGCCGCCGATATTGCCA